>CAZRRW010000027.1:0-7629 GCA_964602505.1 uncultured Burkholderiaceae bacterium | reverse complement strand
CGATGACACGCAAAGGGATCGAAACGCTGGTCGGGCTGTTTGTGCTGGCGGGCTGGGCGCTCAACCTCACACCTGGGCCCGACGTGTTCTACATGCTGTCGCATGCCGTGCGCGGCAGCGCCTTGGGTGGCGCCTGGGCCGGGGTGCGCGCTGGGGCGGTGGCCATGGCGGGCGTGTGCGCTGGCTGCCTGGTGCATGTGGTTGCGGCCACCCTGGGCGTGAGTGCGCTGGTGGCTGCGTCTGGCACCGCGTTCACCGTGCTCAAGTGGGTGGGCGCCGGGTATCTGGTCTATGTGGGCCTACGCATGCTGCTGGCGCGCCCTGCGTCCGGCGGGAGCAACCCGGCCGCCGAAGCCCAGGCGCCAGGCCCCTTGTGGGGCGTGTTCTGGCGCGGCTTTGCCACCAACGCCCTCAACCCCAAGGTGGCCTTGTTCTTCCTGGCCTTTTTGCCGCAGTTCATTACGCCCGGCTCGGCCAGCCCGGCCCTGGCGTTTGCGCTGCTCGGCCTGTTGTTCATCGTGAATTCGGTGCCGGTCAACCTGGGCTACGTGCTGCTGGGGGCCTGGGCCGCCCAGCGGGTGGGCGTGGTGCGCCGCGGCCTGGTGTGGGTGGAGCGCCTGGCCGGGGCGGTGTTTGTCGGTTTTGGCCTGCGCCTGGCCTTGTCGGGGCGGGCCTGACCACCCGCGCCCCAGCCGGCACAAGCCCTAGCATTGCCATCATGACCACTGTCGACCTGCGTAGCGATACCGTCACCCAACCCACGCCCGCGATGCGGGCCGCGATGATGGCTGCGCCGCTGGGAGACGATGTGTTCGGCGACGACCCGAGCGTCAATGCCCTGCAAAGCCGGGTGGCTGAGCTGTTGGGTTTTGAAGGGGCGCTGTTCTGCCCCACGGGCACGCAGAGCAACCTGTGCGGCATCCTGGCGCACTGCCAGCGGGGCGACGAGTACATCGTGGGCCAACTGGCGCACACCTACCGGTGGGAGGGCGGCGGTGCGGCGGTGCTGGGTAGCGTGCAGCCGCAGCCCATCCAGAACGCGGCCGATGGCACCCTGCCGCTGGCAGAGATTGAAGCAGCCATCAAGCCCGATGACGCGCACTTTGCCCGCACCCGACTGCTGTGCCTGGAGAACACCATCGGTGGCAAGCTCCTGCCGTTTGACTATGTGCAGGCGGCCACCGACCTGGCGCGCCGCAAGGGTCTGGCCACGCATCTGGATGGCGCACGCCTCTTCAATGCCGCCGTGGCCCAGGCCGCGCAGACCGGGGCTGACCCGTATCAGGAGGCCAGGCGGATTGCGCAGTGCTTTGACTCGGTGAGCGTGTGTTTCAGCAAGGGCCTTGGTGCGCCGGTCGGCTCGGCGCTGCTGGGCCGCAAGGACTTCCTGTCGCGCGCCCACCGCATCCGCAAGATGGCTGGCGGCGGCATGCGGCAGGCGGGGGTGCTGGCGGCTGCGGCCAGCCATGCGCTCACCCACCATGTGCACCGTCTGGCCAACGACCATGCCCTGGCCCGCAAGCTGGGGGACGCCTTTGCGCAGATCGACGGCGTTCGCGTGGATCCGGTGCACAGCAACATCGTGTTCGTGAACCTGGATGGCCCGGCCCGGCCAAAGGCCGAGGGCTTTCTGCCGCATCTGGCGTCGCACGGCGTCCTGGCGACGGGCTTGTACCGCCTGCGCTTCGTGACCCACCTGGACGTGAGCGAGGCCGATGTGGACCGCGCCATCACCGTCATCCAACGCTATTTCCAATAAAGCCAAGCGAGAGGCCACCATGCCCATTACCCCCCAGGAGGCGCTGCAGCGCACCATTGAGCACCGCGAGATCTTTCACGACGAGATGCTCAAGGTGGTGCGTCTGATCATGAGTGGCGAGATGTCGCCGGTGATGATGGCCGCGCTGATCACCGGCCTTCGGGTGAAGAAGGAAACGATTGGTGAGATCACTGCGGCCGCGCAGGTGATGCGCGAGTTTTCCAGCAAAGTGCAGGTGGCCGACAAGACGAACCTGGTCGACATCGTGGGCACTGGCGGCGATGGGTCGCACAGTTTCAACATCAGCACCTGCGCCATGTTCGTGGCTGCGGCGGCGGGCGCCAAGGTCAGCAAGCATGGCGGACGCTCGGTGAGCAGCAAGTCGGGCAGTGCCGACGTGCTGGAGGCTCTGGGCGTGAACATCGGCCTGCCGCCGGAGGCCATTGCCCGCTGCATTGAGCAGGTGGGCATTGGTTTCATGTTTGCGCCCAACCACCACACCGCCATGAAGCACGTGGCGCCCGTGCGAAAGGAACTGGGCGTTCGCACGATCTTCAACATCCTGGGGCCGCTCACCAACCCGGCGGGGGCTCCCAACATCCTGATGGGGGTGTTCCACCCCGATCTGGTGGGCATCCAGGTCCGTGCCTTGCAGCGCCTTGGGGCCGAGCACGCCCTGGTGGTCTATGGCCGCGACGGCATGGACGAGGTGAGCCTGGGCGCCGCCACCCTGGTGGGCGAACTGAAGGACGGCGAGGTGATGGAGTACGAGATTCACCCGGAGGACTTTGGCTTCCAGATGGCCAGCAACCGCGCCCTGAAGGTGGACACAGCCGATGACAGCCGCCGCATGCTGCGGGGGGTGCTGACGAAAGACCCGGCCATCGAGCTGAGAGCACCCAGGGACATCGTCACCCTGAACGCTGGCGTGGCCCTGTACGCGGCCAATGTGGCGGCGTCGATGAAGGAGGGCATCGAGCGGGCCCGCGAGGCGATTGCCAGCGGCGCGGCCGAGCGCAAGCTGGAGGCTTTTGTGGCGGCCACCAAGGTGCTCGCGGTCTGAGGGGGCAGGCATGGCCAACATCCTGGACCAGATCATCGACACCAAGCGCGACGAGATTGCGTTTGCCCAGCGCAACAAGCCCCTGGAGCTGGTGCGCGCCGATGCCGAAAGCCGCGTGCTGACCCGTGACTTTGTGGGCGCCCTGCGTGCCAAGCTGGCGGCAGGTGCCAGCGCGGTGATTGCCGAGGTGAAGAAGGCCAGCCCCAGCAAGGGCCTGCTGCGCGAGCCCTTCATTCCGGCCGACATTGCCCAAAGCTATGCCGCAGGCAACATGCTGGAGAACGGCAAAACCCCAGACGGCGGCCCTGCGGTGACGGCGGCCTGCCTGAGCGTGCTGACCGACCGGCAGTACTTCCAGGGGTCGGCCGACTACCTGAAGCAGGCTCGTGCGGCGTGCGACCTGCCGGTGCTGCGCAAGGACTTCATGATCGACCCGTACCAGGTGTTCGAGGCGCGTGTGATGGGGGCCGACTGCATCCTGCTGATTGCGGCCTGCCTGAGCGATGCGCAGATGGAGGAGCTGGAAGCCACGGCCCACGCCATGGACATGGCGGTGCTGGTGGAGGTGCACGACGCGGCCGAGTTGGAGCGCGCCCTCAAGCTGAAGACGCCCCTGGTGGGCGTGAACAACCGGAACCTGAAGACCTTTGAGGTGTCGCTCGACACGACGCTGGCTCTCTTGCCGCAAATGCCCAAGGACCGCATCGTCATCACCGAGAGCGGCATTGCCACCCGGGCGGATGTGCAGCGCATGCGCGAGGCGGGTGTGCACACCTTCCTGGTGGGCGAGGCCTTCATGCGCGCCGAGGAACCCGGGCTGGCCCTGGCAGAGCTGTTTGTCTGACGGTGGCGGTGCTCAACCCTCACGGCCTGGGAGACTGGCAGCCGCTGGTTGAGCGCTTTCTGGCCAGCCCAGAGGGCCAGCTGTTGCAGCAAGCCCTACAGGCCGAGGCAGAGGCCGGGCATGTGGTCTACCCAGCTGATCCGTTTCGAGCTCTGCGGCTGACACCCCGGTCGCAGGTGCGCGTGGTCGTTCTGGGTCAAGACCCCTACCATGGCCCCGGCCAGGCGGAAGGCTTGGCGTTCTCGGTGGCGCCTGGCGTGAGGCACCCCCCCAGCCTGCGCAACATCTTCAAGGAGCGCCAGCGTGACCTGGGGCTGCCCGTGCCGCAGTCTGGCTCGCTGGCGCATTGGGCTCGCTCTGGCGTACTTCTGCTGAACAGCAGCCTGACCGTGCGTGCAGGTGCTGCCGCCAGCCACGCCAAGCTGGGCTGGGCCGTGTTGACCGATGCGCTGATCGCCGAGCTCGCAGACGCCACCCTCCACGCGCCGGTGGTCTTCATGTTGTGGGGCGCACACGCCCAGGCCAAGCGCGGCCTAGTCACCGCGTCGTGGGCTGGGGCCGCGGCGACAGATCGGCACCTGGTGCTGTCTGCCAACCATCCAAGCCCCTTGTCGGCGTTGCGCGGGCCGGTGCCCTTCATGGGCTGCGGGCACTTCGGCATGGCCCGCCGTTGGCTTGGGCAGCGGGGTGTGCCGCAGGCAGAGCTGTTGTTTGAGAACGATTCGCAATCCGAGCAATCATTGTTTTGACTCGGGTTTGTGAGGTGTCAACACAAAGGCGATGGCACTCGTTTAGCCTTCAGTCGCTTTGTTGTTTCAATGACGGTTTTTACGGAGAATGCCATGCAAAACCAACGTCGTGTTGCCATCAAGACCATCGCCATCGCCTCGATCGGCGGTCTGTCGCTGGCCACCCAACAAGCGCTCGCCGCCAAGAACGAGGCGCTGCGCAAGTCACTCAACTACGTGGACAAATCAGCCAAGCCCGCTGAGCTGTGCTCCAACTGCAGCCTGTTTGTGCCCGGTAGGACCCCAACCGCCCGCGGTGGTTGCAAAGTGATCCCCGGTGACGACGAAATCGCTCCCGGTGGCTGGTGCTCGGCTTGGGCCAGGAAGGCCTGATCGCCCTAGCGCGATTCGCCCACCAAAAGGCCCTTCGGGGCCTTTTTTCATGGGCCGTTCATGGCTTGGTGGACAGGTTCGGGTTGCCACTCAGGCGTGCCCGGGCCGGCAGTTCGGCCAGGCAGCGCTGCAGAAAGTCGAGAAACACTCGCAGGTGAGGGGGGGTGGGTTTCTGGGGCCGGAACAGGGCTACCACAGGCATGCTTTCGCCCGGCCAGTCGGCAAGGATGCGCACCAACTGCCCGCTGCGGATCAGCGGCGCCATCACAAAGTCGTGATCCTCGTACACACCCACCCCGTCGGCACACAAGGCTAGGCCGGCCTGGGTGTCATTCACGATGATCTGCGAGTCGGTGGCCACCTCGATCCACTCGTCGGCCAGCTTGTCAAAGTACCGCCAGCCATAGGGCTTGCCGGTTTTCTCGTTGAAGAAGTCGATCAGCTGGTGGCCCGCAAGCTCCGACGGGTGAAGCGGCGTGCCATGACGGGCCAGATAGGCAGGGCTGGCGGCGGTGACGTAGCGGGATTCGCCCAGCTTGCGGTAGCGAAAGCTCGAGTCTTCGAGTTTGCTGACCAGAAGCGCGACATCGATCCCATCGGCCGCCAGGTCGACCCAGCGTTCCGACAGGCTCAGTCGCAAGGACACCTTGGGGTTGTGCGTCAGAAACTCGGCCAGCCTCGGAATCACAAACTCATCGGCGATGGACTCGCACAACTCGACTTTCAGGTGTCCGGCAATGCGCCCCTCGGACGCCCGCACCTCGGACTGAAGGGCCTCCAGATCAAGCAGCAACTCCTTGGCACCGGCGAACAGGCGCTCTCCGGCCCCGGTGAGCGAAACCGCTCGGGTGGTGCGGTTGAACAGGGTCACGCCCAACTGCTGTTCTAGCTGCGCGACCTGGGTGGACACCGCCGAGCGACTCAGCCCCAGTCGCCGCGCGGCTGCGGTGAACGACGCGGTGTCTGCGACGGCGTTGAAGGTGGGTAGCAAGGCCAAAGCGTCCATGGCTTGATTAGATCAAAAAATTGAACAATCCGTTCAAGGCACTTGGCGCTGGCTGGGCGCAGAATTCTTCCTGTGCCAAGAAGAAAGCTGCTTAGCGGCAAATTCAACTAGGCACCCGAACTCAAGTGTCCCCTGAGTTCGTGTGGATTTGAATGCAATTGTGACCAATTCGTGAACTGAGCCCAGGCTCAGCCATCACGGCAGGGACTCTCGGTCGCGCCGATTTGTCAAAAAGGAGCCGACATGACTTATCTGACCAAGCAACTCAACCAACTGACCCACCTGACCCCGGCGGCCGCGCTGGTGGCTGCCATGCCGAGTGCGCTGGTGGCCGTGTTCGCGGCTGTGGCCTGGGTGGTCTGACGGCGCAGCCGTCAAGCTGGGTCAGGGCTTGGGCACCCTCAGGTCATCCAGGTAGTCCCTGGCGATGTTGACCGTGCCCACCTGACCCAGTGCCTCCAAATGGCGCGACAGCCAGGCATTTGCGGCGTGTCGGCCCAGTTCAAACAGTTGGTGCAACAAGGGGGCGTCCGTGGCGAGCTTGCTGCGGGCGCCCATTTTTTCGAGCGAGTCCCCTCCGTCGATGCGATGCACGAGCACGTCCTTGTAGCGTGACGGGTCCAGCTTGCCCTGGGCCAGCAGCCGCTTGACGAAGTCGATGGCGCGCATTTCTGCCAGCAGGGCCGCGTTGAAAGTGATCTCGTTCACGCGGTCCAGGATGCCTTGTGCGTCGGTCGGAACCTGTTCTCGTTCGATGGGGTTGATCTGGACCAGCACGATGTCCCGGCTGTCGCACTGGTAGATGAGAGGGTGCAAGGCCGGATTGCCGCAATACCCGCCGTCCCAGTACGCCTCGCCGTCAATCTCGACTGCCTGAAACAGCAGTGGCAGGCAGGCCGATGCCATCACCGCGGCTGCTGACAGCTTGCTCCCGGTGAACACTTCGGCCTTCCCGGTTCTGACGCAAGTGGCCGTGACAAACACCTTGAGTGGCGGCGTGGCGGACTTGCCCATCTGGCGTGAGGTGGCCGCCAACCGGTCAAAGTCCACCTGGCGGTCTAGCAAGTCGCGCAAGGGGTTCAGGCCCAGCGGGTTGCTTTGGTAGGGGGATATGGTCTTCTGCCAGGTCTGCAGCCAGACCTGGGTTAAGTCAGTGGGTGCTTGCTGTCCGGAAAGGCCAAACCAGGCAGCCCACGGGTTGCGCTGAGTCGGGTTCAGCGGGTTGAGTGCTGCCACGCCGTCCCAGAAGCGGCGCAATGCGTCGCGCGCCGACTCCGCCGCGTCTGGCCAGGGTTTGTCGGCGGCCGCAGCCAGACCGTCCGCCAACACGACGGCATTCATCGCCCCGGCGCTGGTCCCGCTCACCCCCTCAGGGCGCACGCGGCCGTCCTCGAGCAGGGCGTCCAATACCCCCCAGGTGAAGGCGCCATGTGATCCTCCACCCTGGAGGGCCAGATTCACGGTGCGGATATGTGTCATGTCCAAGTTTCGATGCTATAGTCGTGGGTTCTCTGCGGAGGGGTGCCCGAGTGGCTAAAGGGGGCAGACTGTAAATCTGTTGGCTTACGCCTACGTTGGTTCGAATCCAACCTCCTCCACCAGCAGACGAGCAAAGGTTGTGCAACGGTTGCTGAAGTGATCAGGCTGAGCCTGCGGGGTACCACAGGTTTGCGGGCGTAGCTCAATGGCAGAGCTGAAGCCTTCCAAGCTTAAGACGAGGGTTCGATTCCCTTCGCCCGCTCCAGCGTCGCCAAGCAGTTTTGCAGAGGTTTTGGCCCATATGGCTCAGTGGTAGAGCACTCCCTTGGTAAGGGAGAGGTCGCGCGTTCGATCCGC
>CAZRRW010000026.1:11922-17118 GCA_964602505.1 uncultured Burkholderiaceae bacterium | reverse complement strand
GCATGCCGCCAGCGTTCAATCTGAGCCAGGATCAAACTCTACAGTTCGATCTTGAATGTTTGACTCCGAAGAGTCTGCTCACTTAACGGAATTGAAGAAAGACATCACAAAAGTGATTTCTTGACTTCTTCCATGAGCATTTGATGGCACTTCGCCTTCAAACGCCCACGCTTATCGGCTGTTGATTTTTAAAGACTGCACGCCACTGAGTGGCGTGCATTCAATTTGATTTCTGCCGCGATCAGCAGAGCCCACGACTATGACACGTTTTTTTCCCCGTGTCAAGCGACCACGTTGACAGCCGCTTTGTATGGACATTCGCTCTTGGGACGCCGACACCGCTAGGTTGCGGTATGCCGGGTCGCTTGGCGCCTAGGCGTTTGCCTTGGCGGTGACGGCCAGTGCTTTGCGTGGCAAACAGCACTTTTCATCAGCGAAGCCCACGACTATAGCACCGTTTCAAAACTCTGCGCAAGCCCCAACGCCGATGGCGCTCAGCCTCAGGGCAAGTGGAACGGCAGACGCCTGCGCCGCTTGTGACCCAGTGCGCGCAAGGCGGACGCCATGGCAGGAGCCAAGGGCGGCACGCCCGGCTCTCCGACGCCGGTGGGTGCGGCAGCTCGCGAAACGATATGAGTCTCGACCACCGGGGCCTGCTCGATGGACGCAAGGCGGTAGTCCGTGAAGTTGCCCTGCTTCACTGCGCTCGCCTGGATGTCGATTCGGCCGTGCAAGGCGGCGCTCAACGCGAAGATCACCGAACTCTCCATCTGCTGGGCGACCCCATCGGGATTGACCGCCGTCCCGCAGTCGATTGCGCACACGACACGATGAACTCGCAGCACCCCGGCGCGCAAGGACAGCTCAACGACTTGGGCGACGATGGAGTTGAACGACTCGTGCAAGGCGATCCCCCGCGCATGCCCGGCGGGCAATGGCTTGCTCCATTGCGCTTTCGACGCAGCCAGCTCCAGAACCGCCTTGTGCCGCGGCGCGTCAGTCAACATGGCTCGACGAAACTCGAAAGGGTCTTTGCCGGCAGCCTCCGCCAGTTCGTCGACAAAGCCTTCGCTGAAGAAGGCATTGTGGGAGTGGCCGACGCTCCGCCAAAAACCCACGGGCACACCCATTCGGGTCGTCACATGGGATACCGATTGGTGGGGAATGCCATACGGCTGATCGAACAGCCCTTCGCTCGTGGTTTTGTCGGGCGTATCGGCAGCCAGTGCTGGCAAGCCACGCCCCATCCATCGCGGTGTGATGGCATCTCCCGCACTGCGCAAATGCCAGCCCATGACTTCGCCCTGCGCCCCGAGCACAGCCTTCATCACCGCCGCCTGCGCTGGACGGTAGAAATCATGACGGATGTCCTCCTCCCGCGGCCAGGCCAATTGCACGGGCCGACCTTGGGTCTGCTGCGCCACCCGAACCGCCTGCCCCACCACATCCGCCTCAAGTCGCCGCCCGAAACCACCGCCCAGGTAGGTCACGTTCACCTCTACGGCGCTTTCCGGCACACCTGCAGCCCGCGCGGCCACCGCCCGCGCAATGCCCGGCACCTGGGTGGACGCCCAGACCCGTACCTGCGGCCCTTCTGGAGTGGCCAAAACTTGGGCGGTGCAGTTGATCGGCTCCAAGGTGGCATGAGCCAGGTAGGGTGCGGCATACACGGCCTCCACCAGCTTCAACCCCTCGGACGCCGCACCTGGGCTCTTGGCCCGCGCCTCCAAGGCCGCCCAGTCACCCTTGCTGAAGAACTCAAACCCTGGGCCCTCGCGCGCGGCGGCCTCCAACTCCAGCATGATCCGATCCGAGTCCAACACGCCAGCCGGGGGCGGCTCCCAGTCGATCTCCAGCGCTTTCGCGCCCTGGCTGGCATGCCAATAAGTCTTTCCCACCACAGCCACGCCATCCGTCGAGCCCGCGTGCACCCCGAGACGTACCACCCGCTCGACACCAGGCAACTTCAGCGCGGCGTCTTCGTCAACACGCCTTGGTGAGCCACCCAGCATCGGGCACATGCGCGCCACGGCGTACACCATGCCGGGCAGGCGAACATCCAACCCGAACTGGGCGCGCCCATTCACCTTGGCGGGCAGATCGATGCGCGGCTGCGACTGGCCAATCAAGCGCCACTGCTCGCGGGGCTTGACCGCAGCCTTGCTGACCGGGGTGGCGGCCGCCCGCCGCGCAAACTCGCCATACGAAGCCCTCTTGCCGGACGGGTGCTCAATGACGCCCGCCTTGACGCTCATCTCGGCCACCGGCAGCTTCCAATCCAGCGAGGCTGCACCGACGAGCTGGGCTCGGGCCAGCGCTGCCGCCGGGCGCAGCACGTCCCAGGCATCCGCCACACTGCTCGACCCCCCGGTGGCATTGATGCCCAACTCGCGGGCCACCTTGCCAACGACCCATTCGCCCATCTTCACCGCCGTGGTGCGACGCCCCTCCTCGGCATCCAGCGGATGGAATGGCAGGCTACCCACCAGCATGGCCACGTTGCCATAGATGGCGTCAAACCCCGCCTGCTCCAGACGCACCCGGTCGAGCGGCACATCCAGCTCTTCCGCCACCAGCATCGCCAAGGCCGTGTGGACTCCTTGACCCATCTCGCTGCGCGGCATGGCCAGTGTGATCCCCCCGTCTTCAGCCACTTTGATCCACCCATTCAAGGCAATTGCCTTGCCGCCATCCGCAGCTTGCGCCAGCTCAGCACGCCAGGATGCAGCCGACCCAAGGCGACTGCGCTGGGGCAGAGCCCCCCAACCCACCAGCAGCGCTACCGATCCGCCGACAACCCCCGCAGTGCCCAGCAACCATGTGCGCCGCTTCATGCGCCGCTCCGAACGCCCGGCATGGCCCCGGCAGAACGTACCGGTAGCCGCTCACCCCGCATCTCGGCAGCGGCCCGCTTGATGCCCGCACGGACGCGCTGATAGGTACCGCAGCGACAGAGGTTGGTGATGGCGGCGTCGATGTCCGCGTCGGAAGGGTTGCGGTTGCGCTCAAGCAAGGCCACTGCCGCCATCAACATGCCGCTTTGGCAATAGCCGCACTGCGGCACCTGCTCAGCAATCCAGGCCTTCTGCAACGGGTGCGAACCGTCGGCCGACAAGTCCTCGATGGTCCGTATCGGCCTGCCCGCGACTGCCGACAGCGGCGTGACGCAACTGCGGGCCGCCGCCCCCCCCACCAGCACCGTGCAGGCGCCGCATGCAGCCACACCACAACCAAACTTGGTACCCGTCATGTCGAGCAAATCGCGCAACACCCAAAGCAAGGGCATCTCGGGAGGCGCGTCAGCCTCGACCCGCTGTCCGTTGACCGTCAACTCCATCACTGCTCCCGAACAAAGACACGGATTCCAGCAAAACAAAGCCCGGCAAGCCGGGCTTTCTGGGTCGGGCTGGGCCCGATCAGGCCTTGAGGCACTCGCTCATGAACTTCTTGCGGTCATCGCCCTTGAGCTTCTTGTCACCAGCGTCCTTGTTGCAGGTCTTCATCTTGTCTTGCTGGGTGGCTTTCTTGGCCGACAGGCATTGCTTCATGAAGGCCTTGCGATCGTCGCCCTTCTTGTCGCCCGCCTCCTTGTTGCAGGCGACCATCTTGTTCTGTTGATCGGTTTTTTCGGCCAGAGCCGGGGTGCTTAACAAGCCAAAGCTGGCACTCACAGCCACGGCCAGCATCGCGATGGGCTTTTTCATGACGGAACTCCTCTTGTTGGACCACAGACTGGGATGAAACGTCCCAATCACATTCCAGCACATGCCCAGGCAGGCGACAAGGTGGCTGGCCGCAGGCCCCGTAAAATTTCGTCATGCTGATTGCTCAACAAGAGCTTCTGGCCGCCCTGAAAGAAGCCATCTCGCAATTGGCCCCTCAGCTGCCCGAAGCTGCGGCCAAAGCCGCGTTCGAAGCCCCCAAACAAGCCGCGATGGGCGACTTGGCGTGCACCGTCGCCTTGCAAGTGGCCAAGCCGCTTGGGCAACCACCGCGCACTTTGGCTCAGGCCCTGCTGACACGCCTGCAGGCCTGCGCCCCCTACAGCCGCTGGGTTGACAAGGCTGATATCGCCGGGCCCGGGTTCATCAACCTCACCCTCAAGCCCTCGGCCAAGCAGCAGATCGTTTTCCAGGTCATGGCGGAAGGCGATCGCTTTGGGCAGGGCAGCGAGATGAAGGGCCAGCGGGTCATGGTGGAGTTTGTGTCGGCCAATCCGACCGGCCCACTGCACGTGGGCCATGGGCGCCAAGCGGCACTGGGCGACGCCATCTGCAACCTGCTGGCCACCCAAGGCGCGCAGGTGCACCGCGAGTTCTATTACAACGACGCGGGCGTTCAAATCCAAATCCTGGCCGTCTCGGTGCAAGCTCGCTGTCGCGGCATGAAGCCCGGAGATGACGGATGGCCCGAAGCCGCCTACAACGGCGACTACATCGCTGACATCGCATCCGACTTCCTGGCCAAGAAGACCGTGTCTGCCGACGACCGCAGCTTCACCGCCAGCGGCGACCCGGACGACTTGGAGGGTATGCGGCAGTTTGCCGTGGCCTATCTGCGCCGCGAGCAGGATCTCGACCTTAGCGCCTTTGGGGTGCGTTTCGACGAGTACTACCTGGAGTCCAGCCTGTACACCAGTGGCCGGGTCGAAGCCGTGGTGGCAAAGCTCTCCGCGTCCGGCCATGCCTACGAACGCGAGGGCGCCCTTTGGCTCAGGAGCACCGACTGGGGAGATGACAAAGACCGGGTGATGCGCAAGTCCGACGGCGGGTATACCTATTTCGTGCCTGATGTGGCCTATCACGCCGCCAAGTGGGAGCGGGGCTTTCGCAGTGTCACCAACATCCAAGGCAGCGACCACCACGGCACCATTGCCCGGGTACGGGCCGGCCTGCAGGCCCTGGAGGCGGGCATTCCGCCGGGCTACCCAGACTACGTGCTGCACAAGATGGTGACGGTGATGCGGGGCGGCGAGGAGGTCAAGATCTCCAAGCGCGCGGGCAGCTATGTCACCCTTCGCGACCTGATCGACTGGACCAGCCGGGATGCCGTTCGTTTCTTCCTGATCAGCCGAAAGGCGGACACAGAGTTTGTGTTCGACGTGGACCTGGCCGTGCAAAAGAACAACGACAACCCGGTGTTCTACGTCCAGTACGCCCATGCCCGCATCTGCTCGGTACTGCGGCAGGCTGCCCT
>CAZRRW010000026.1:0-11879 GCA_964602505.1 uncultured Burkholderiaceae bacterium | reverse complement strand
GCCCCCAGGGTCTGGCCTTGATGGCTCGGCTGGCCCAGTATCCGGGCATGCTGGCCGAAGCAGCCCGCACTCGCTCCCCACACGACGTGGCCTTCTACCTGCGCGAACTGGCCGCCGACTACCACCGCTACTACGATGCGGAACGCATCCTGGTCGACGACGTCACCTTGCGCAACGCCCGGCTGGCCCTGGCGGCCGCTGCAGCGCAAGTCCTGCACAATGGCCTGGCGGTGCTGGGCGTCAGCGCCCCTGAATCGATGTGATTGACAAGATGGCTGATGTGATGCGTCAACGCGGCGGCACGGTGCTGGGCTTCGTGGTTGGTTTGGTGGTGGGCCTCGGGCTGGCCTTGGCCGTGGCCGTGTATGTGACCAAGACGCCAGTGCCCTTCGTCAACAAGGCACCCTCTCGCACGGCCGAACAAGACGCCGCAGAAGCCAAGAAGAACAAGGACTGGGACCCGAACGCGCCGCTGTACGGCAAGAATCCGGCGAAGTCGACCAGCTCGGCAAACACCGCCACAGCCACCAGCACCGCCTCCGTGTCCACCCCGACGGCTGGCAGCCCCAGCAAGGCCGACCCGATCGCCGCCAAAGCAGCCGAGAAAGAGGCCCGAGACGCCAAGACTGACGCCGCCAAAGACCCGTTCGTCTATTTTGTTCAGGCAGGCGCCTTTCGCACCCCCGAAGATGCAGAAGCCCAGCGCGCCAAGCTGACGCTGCAAGGCCTGGATGCCAAGGTCACCGAACGTGAATCGGCAGGTCGGACCGTCTACCGGGTGCGGCTGGGGCCCTTCGAAAAGCGTGAAGAAGCCGACAAGGCCAAGGAGAAACTGGATGCCGCGGGCTCTGAGTCAGCCATCGTGCGCGTCCAGCGTTGAACCAGAACCGTCCCGCGAGGTCTGAGCCCTGGCGAGAGTCATTCGAAAGGTATGCCATGAAACGTCGTGAGTTTTCCAGCCTTGCAGCTGCTGCAGGCGTCGGCCTGGGCGTATGCGGGCCTGTCTTTGCGCAGGGCGCCACCCCCCAAGAGGGTATTGAATACGCCACCCTGGCGCAGCGGGTGCCCACCGAGGCACCGGGCAAGATTGAGGTGTTGGAGTTCTTCTGGTACGCCTGCCCGCACTGCAACCGCTTTGAACCCGCCCTGGAAGAGTGGGCCAAACGCCTGCCGCCAGACGTGGTGCTTCGACGGGTACCGGTGGCCTTCCGCGATGACATGGTGCCCCATCAGCGCATCTTCTATGCCCTGGAGGCCCTCAACCAACTGGAGGCGATGCATCGGAAGGTGTTCTACGCCATCCATGTCGAACGCAACCCGCTGGCCAATATCGACCAGATCGCGCCCTTCATGGCGGCTAACGGCATCGACCGCGCCAAGTTCACCGAGATCTACAACTCGTTCGCAGTGCAGACCAAGGCGCGCCGGGCCAAGCAATTGAGCGAGCAGTACAAGATCGATGGCGTCCCGTCGATGGGCATCGCGGGACGCTTCTTCACATCGGGATCACTGACTGGCACCCAGGAGCGAATGCTCGTGGTGACGAACTTCCTGATCGACCAAGTGCGCCGCAACCGCACCTGACCAACGCTGCGGGGGATTTGCCCCCTAGAATCGGTAGCAAAAATCATGCCGCCGATACCCCCCCCTACGCTCTCTCTTGCCACCCCATGCATTGCTGCGTGGGGCACGCGAGCCTTTGTAGCCCTCGCGCTCGGGCTGGCCAGCCTGGGAGCCCAAGCCGAGCGGGCCGACCGAGACAAGCCCATGAACGTGGAGGCAGGCGCCCTGCGCTACGACGACCTCCGGCAGATCAGTGTGTTCACAGGCAACGTGGTGCTCACCAAGGGAACCCTGGTCATCCGTGGGGAGCGGGTAGAAGTGCGACAAGACCCCGACGGCTGGCAGTACGGCACAGCCTTTGGTGGTGGCGGCAAGCGTGCGTTCTTCCGCCAAAAGCGTGAGGGCGTCGACGAGTGGGTGGAAGGTGAGGCAGAGCGCATCGATTACGACGGCAAGGCCGACACCGTCAAGTTCCTCGGTCAGGCCGTGATGCGCAGATTTCGCGGCGCGACCCTGGCTGACGAGACCTCGGGCACACAGATCGACTACAACAACCTGAGCAATGTGTTCAGCGTGCTGGGCGGCTCGGGCAACGTCAGCCCGCTCAACCCCAGCGGCCGTGTCCGCACCATGATCTCGCCACGCGAGGCAGCAGCCAGCGGCACGCCAACCACCTCTCTGACGCCATCTCAACCGAACCGCGCGACGCCCAGCCTTCGGTCCAGCCCCCAACTGGGTGGGGCGATCCAACCGGGGGCTCCCAGCCGGTGAACGCGCCCGAGTCTGCAATCGCAACAGCGGCTCGGGCAGCGGTGGCGCCCGCAGCGGGCCGCCCCAGTCGTCTGGAAGCCCGCGGGCTGCAAAAGCGCTTTGGCGTGCGACAGGTGGTCAAGGACGTGCACTTGGCTGTCGAGAGCGGCCAGGTGGTCGGCCTGCTGGGGCCCAATGGCGCGGGCAAGACCACTTCGTTCTACATGATCTTGGGACTCGTCCGCGCTGACGCAGGGCAGATCAGTATTGATGGCGAAGCGGTCACTGCCATGCCCATCCACAAACGCGCCCGGCTGGGGCTGTCCTACCTGCCGCAGGAGGCCTCGATCTTCCGCAAGCTCAGCGTCGCCGACAACGTGCGCGCCGTGCTGGAGTTGCAGGTGGACGGAGCGGGGCGGCCCCTCGACCAAACCGAGATCCAGCGTCGGCTGGACAGCCTTCTTGCCGACCTGCATGTCACCCACCTGCGCGAGTCACCGGCGGCGGCCCTGTCCGGCGGCGAGCGTCGGCGCGTCGAGATTGCCCGGGCATTGGCCACCCAGCCCCGCTTCATCCTGCTTGACGAACCCTTCGCTGGCATCGACCCCATCGCCGTCATCGAGATCCAGCGCATCATCACCTTTCTCAAGGCCCGCGGCATCGGGGTGCTGATCACCGACCACAACGTGCGCGAGACACTGGGTATCTGCGACCACGCCTACATCATCAGCGAAGGCCGGGTGCTTGCTGAAGGCTCACCCTCCGACATCGTGAACAACGCCGACGTGCGCAAGGTGTACCTCGGCGAGAACTTCCGCATGTGAACATGAAGCAGGGTCTGTCGCTGCGCATGTCGCAGCATCTGGCACTGACGCCGCAGCTGCAGCAGTCCATCCGCATGCTGCAGCTGTCCACGCTGGAGCTGCAACAGGAAGTCGAGCAGATGCTCGATGACAACCCCTTCCTGGAGGTATCGGAGGCGGATGACGCGCCCGATCCTGAACAGCCAGCACTCGACCATCTGGGCAAAGCCGAGCTTGACGCGGCAGACGCCGCGCCCGGTGACGCGCGCCCATCCACCAGCGAACCCATGGCGTCGGCCGAGGCCACCCACAGCGACGCTGGGGAAGAGCAACGGGAGTTTGAGTCACTCGACTGGGACACCGAGGCCGCCCCGCAATCGGCAGACCCAGACACCTACGCTGACGACTGGGGTGCCAGCAACCGGAAGTCCAGTGATGTTGACGAGGGCTTCGGCGAGGACCGCCGCGCGGTGGCTGGCAATCTGACCGATCACCTCGAACGTCAGGCTCTGTCCCTGCGGCTCGACCCTTCCGACGCCGCAGCACTCAAGGTGCTGATCCATTCCCTGGACGAGGACGGCTACCTCGCCGACACCCTGGACGAGATCGCCGCTTCGCTACTGGGGACAGACGCTTCTGCCGAAGACCACGAGGAGCTGGTGGACCGCCTGCATTGCGCCCTGAGGTGGTTGCAAAGCTTCGAACCGGTGGGCGTGGGCGCCCGCAACCTGGGCGAGTGCCTCGCCTTGCAGCTGCAGGCCCGCGCAGCGGGCCTGTCCAGCCCGGCGCTGCAGGCCGCCCTGAAGATTGTGGGGTTCCACCTCGACGCCCTGGCCCGACGGGACTGGCGCAAGCTCGCCAGTTCGGCGGGATGCACCGAGACCGTGGCCAAGGAAGCGCAAGCCCTCATCGCCAGCCTTGAGCCCAAGCCCGCTCGCAGCTTTGCTGACGCGGAGTCTCAGATTGTGGTGCCGGATGTGCTGGTCAAGCAGCAGGGCCGCGGCTGGGTGGCCGTACTCAACCCGGACGTCATGCCGCGCCTGAGCGTCAATGCCATGTACGCCAACGCCCTCAAAGGCGGTGGGCGCAACGGCACGGCTGGCAACCACGCTGTGCTGCAGGGCCGTCTGCAGGAGGCGCGATGGTTCGTCAAGAACATCCAACAGCGCTTTGACACGATCTTGCGGGTGTCCAACGCCATCGTGGAGCGTCAGAAGAACTTCTTCAACCATGGTGAGCTGGCCATGCGCCCGCTGGTGTTGCGCGAGATTGCCGACGAGCTGGGCCTGCACGAGAGCACTATTTCGCGGGTGACCACGGCCAAGTACATGGCCACCCGATTCGGCACCTTCGAGCTGAAGTACTTCTTTGGATCCGCCCTCAACACTGACGCTGGCGGCAACGCCTCCAGCACCGCCGTGCGGGCCCTCATCAAGCAGCTGGTGGCCGCCGAGTCGCCACAGCGGCCCTTGTCGGACAACGAGATCGCACGGCTGCTGGGTGAGCAGGGCATCCAGTGCGCTCGCCGAACCGTGGCCAAGTACCGCGAGGCCCTGCGCATCGCGCCCGCCAACCTGCGGCGCGCCCTTTGAGACCCACCGCTTGACCACCACCTTGTTTCTGCCTTGCGCTGCTGGCGCTGAGGCGCTGCTGCAGGCCGAAGTGCGGGCAGCCCTGCCGGACGCCAACGCCGCTGATGCCGAAGCAGTCAGGGGCGGCGTCCAGGTACAGGTTCGCCGCGACACACTGAACGCGCATGCCACCTTGCTGCGGGCGGCCATGGCGCTGAACCTGCATTGCCGCCTGGCGCAGCGGGTGCTGCTGCAGCTGGAGCGCGCACCCTATACGCTCGAAGACGACCTGTATGAACTGGCCCGCAGCCAGCGCTGGGAAGACTGGTTCGGCGTGGCGCAGCGTTTCCGTGTGGACGTGAGCGCCCAGCGCAGTCCGCTCAAGAGCCTGAACTTCGCGGCCCTGCGCATCAAGGATGGGGTGGTGGATCGCTTTCGCGCCAAGGCCGGAGCACGGCCGGATGTGGATACGCAACGCCCCGACGTGCGCATCCAACTGCACCTAGGCGAAGGGGAAGCCACCCTGTATCTCGACACCTCGGGCGAGCCCCTGTTCAAGCGGGGCTGGCGTGAAGATAAGGGCGATGCGCCACTGAAGGAGACCCTGGCCGCGGCGATGCTGGCAGCCAGCGGTTGGCCGGATACCCTGGCCAGCGACTCGGCACTGCCCCTGCTCGACCCGATGTGCGGCAGCGGCACGATTGCGATCGAGGCGGCTCAGATGGCAGCCCAGATGGCCCCCGGGTTGTTGCGCAGCCGTGGCGCCGGGTTCGGCTTTTCCAGACTGCCGCCGTTTCGTACGGCAGACGCGCGCGCCGACTGGCAGCGCCTGTACCAGTCGGCGCGTGATGTCGTGAGAACACCGACCGCCCCGCTGTTCGCAGGCGATGTGAGCTTTCGCATGACAGACTTTGCCCAGCGCAACGCCGAGCGGGCGGGCGTGGGGCGTTTCATCGACTTCAAGGCGGCCGACGCCCTGCAGCGCATGCCACCAGTTCCCCAGGGCCTGATGATCCTGAATCCCCCCTACGGCGAGCGGATCGACGCGCAGGGTACCGGGGCAGGCCCCCGCTCACCTGGGCCGCGCCAGGGCCGGGCATATCGCGCGACCGGCGAGCCAGAAGACCAGCGCACTGCCCCGGCAGACTTTGCGGCCCGGCTGGCCACCCACTGGAAGCGCCACTACGGTGGCTGGACCGCCTGGGTCCTCAGCCCCGACACGAAGTTGCCTCAGGCCATGCGCCTGAAGGAAAGCCGCCGCGTCCCGCTGTTCAATGGGCCGATTGAATGTCGCCTGTTCCGGTTTGACCTGGTGAGTGGATCAAACCGTCCACCAGAGCGGTCAACACCTGGTGAGACACCTGCGCCGCCACCTGCTCGATGAAGTCGTTGAAGTCGCCATGGGCTTCGTCGTCGGCGCGGTCTGAGATGCTGCGCACCACGGCAAATGGCGTGCGATACGCGTGGCACACCTGCGCCAGGGCCGCCCCTTCCATCTCCACCGCCAGAGCGTCGGGCAGACGCGCCTGAAGATCCTGCGCCTCGGCGGTGGTGCTGACAAAGCGGTCGCCGCTGATGATCAGACCCTGGTGCACCCGGTGGGGCAGCCCGTCCAGGGCGTCGAGCAGGCGCTGGCGCCAGGCGGCGTCCACCGCAAAGCGGCTCGTCCCGCTCAAGGGCACCTCGTAGCGCGGGAAGATCGGTGATGCGTCCAGATCGTGCTGCAGCAGCTCGGTGGCCAGCACCACATCACCCCGCCGCACCCCGCGCCCCAAGCCACCCGCCACACCAGTGAAAACAATGGCGTCGGGTTGGCCGATCTCGATCAAGCGGGTGGCCGTCATGGCCGCGGCCACCTTGCCAATGCCGCACAGCGCAAAGCTCAGGGCCAGTGGCGGCCTGGCACCCGTATCGCGGCCAGTCACCCACCACACCCCCTGAGGCACGAGGGCAAAACGGGCGGCGAGCGCCTCGGGCAGGCCAGCCTGCTCCTGAGCCATTGCACTGACGATGGCGAGTCTCATCCTTCCATCGTGCCGTTGACCGCAACGGTCAGAGCGGTTTACTTGCCTCGCAGCTCACGGCGCAAGATCTTGCCCACCGGCGTCTTGGGCATCTCAGTGCGGAACTCCACCACTTTGGGCTGCTTGTAGCCCGTCAGGTTGGCGCGGCAGAAATCGCGTACGGCCTGCTCGGTGAGCGCCTCGTTCTTCTTCACGATGACCAGCTTGACAGCTTCGCCTGACTTCTCGTCAGGCACACCCACAGCGGCGCACTCCAACACCCCCTCAAGCCCCGCCACCACGTCTTCGATCTCGTTCGGATAGACGTTGAAGCCGCTGACGAGGATCATGTCCTTCTTGCGGTCCACGATCTTCGTGAACCCACGCTCGTCCATGATGCCCACGTCGCCGCTCTTGAAGAAGCCGTCGGCCGTCATGACCTTCGCCGTTTCATCCGGACGCTGCCAGTACCCCGCCATCACCTGGGGGCCGCGGATGCAGATCTCGCCCGGCTGGCCCAAAGGCACATCGTTGCCATCGTCGTCACGGATGGCGATGTCGGTGTTCGGTACGGGCAAGCCGATCGTGCCGGTGAACTCCGCCGTGTCGGCCCGGTTGGTGGTGGCCACTGGCGAAGTCTCGGACAAGCCATAGCCCTCGGCAATTGGGCAGCCGGTCATCTTGAGCCACTTGTCAGCCACCGGCCCCTGCACGGCCATGCCGCCGCCATTGCTGATGATCAGGCCCGACCAATCCACTTTGTTGAAGTCGGGGTGGTTCATCAAACCGGCATACAGGGTGTTCACCGCCGGCAGGATGTTCGGCTTGAAGGACTGCAGGTCCTTCAGGAAGGCGCCAATGTCACGCGGGTTGGGAATGAGCAGGCAGTACATGCCCAGACGGGTGCCCATCATGCCGCAGACCGTGAACGCGAAGATGTGATACAGCGGCAGGGCGCAGACGATGTTGATCTGCTCCAGCTTCTTCTCAAGCGTCGGGCCTACCCAGGCCTCCACCTGTAGCAGGTTGGCCACCAGGTTGCGGTTGAGCAGGGTGGCGCCCTTGCTCACCCCAGTGGTGCCGCCGGTGTACTGCAGGGCGGCCACATCGTCCGGCTTGATGTCCACCGGCTTGAAGCTGGCATTACGCCCCTTGGCCAGAGCGTCGTTGAACTTCACATGCCCCGCCAGGGTGTAGGGCGGCACCATCTTGCGCTTGTTGCGCACCACGTAGTTGACGATGGCACCCTTGAGCAGGCCCATCAGGTCGCCCATGGCGGCCACGATGGTGTGCTGCACCGGCGTGTTGGCCCGCACCGCGTCCAGGGTCGCGGCGAAATTCTCAAGAATGATGATGGCCTTGGCCCCGGAATCCTTGAGCTGGTGCTCCAGCTCGCGCGGGGTGTAGAGCGGGTTCACGTTCACCAGCACCAGCCCGGCGCGCAGGATGCCGGCCACCGCGATCGGGTACTGCAGGACGTTGGGCATCATCACCGCCACGCGGTCGCCCTTGACCAGCCCCAGAGACTGCAAGTAGGCCGCGAACTCGCGGGATTTGCCGTCCACCTCGGCAAAGCTGATGGTCTTGCCCATGCACTTGTAGGCCGGACGGGAAGCATACTTCTTGTAGCTCTCGTCGAGCATGGCCACCAGGTTGGGGTACTGGTTGACGTTGATCTCGGCAGGCACCCCAGGCGGGTACTGCTTCAGCCAGATCTTGTCGACGGGGGTGGGCATCACGGCGCTCATGGGGGTCTCCTTCCTACCTTGTTTATCAACTGCTGAGCCCTGCCGGGAGGGCGCGGCGTGCAGCCGCCCCGCGTCTGGCGGTCTATTCCACCGCCTTCACCATGTCTTCCACCACTTTCTTGGCGTCACCAAAGACCATCATGGTCTTGTCCATGTAAAAGAGTTCGTTGTCCAGCCCGGCATAGCCAGCCGCCATGGAGCGCTTGTTCACGATGACCGTCTTGGCCTTGTAGGCCTCAAGGATGGGCATGCCGTAGATGGGACTGCCTTTCACGTGGGCAGCCGGGTTCACCACGTCGTTGGCACCCAGGATGATGGCGACATCCGCCTGGCCGAATTCGCCATTGATGTCCTCCATCTCGAACACTTGGTCATACGGCACTTCCGCCTCGGCCAACAGGACGTTCATGTGGCCCGGCATGCGCCCGGCAACCGGATGGATGGCGTACTTGACTGTGACACCCTTTTCAGTGAGCTTGGCGGCCAGCTCCTTGACGGCATGCTGGGCGCGAGCCACCGCAAGACCGTAGCCCGGCACGATGACCACCGTCTCGGCGTTGCCCATGATGAAGGCGGCGTCATCGGCGCTGCCACTCTTGACGCTGCGCTGCTGTTGCGCGCCATGGGCCGCGGCACCCGCGTCGCCTCCAAAGCCACCGAGGATGACGTTGAAGAACGAGCGGTTCATCGCCTTGCACATGATGTAGCTCAGGATCGCGCCCGAGGAGCCCACCAGCGAGCCCGCGATGATCAGCATCGAGTTGTTCAGCGAGAAGCCGATGCCGGCCGCCGCCCAGCCCGAGTAGCTGTTGAGCATCGACACCACCACCGGCATGTCGGCGCCGCCGATCGGGATGATGATCAGCACGCCGAGCACGAAGGCGATCGCCAGCATGATCCAGAACGGCGTCCAGTCCTGCGTCGCGGCGAACCACGCGCCGGCGGCCAGCATCGCGATGCCCAGCACGAGGTTCAGCAGGTGCTGGCCGTTGAAGGTCACCGGCGCGCCCTGGAACAGGCGGAACTTGTACTTGCCCGACAGCTTGCCGAAGGCGATCACCGAGCCACTGAAGGTGATGGCGCCGATGGCTGCACCCAAGAACAGCTCCAGCCGGTTGCCGGCCGGGATGCTGCCCAGAGGCGCACCTTTTGCAGTGAGGCCGAAGGCATAGGGCTCCAGCACCACCGCGATCGCAATGGCCACCGCTGCCAGACCGATCATGCTGTGCATGAAGGCCACCAGCTCGGGCATCTTGGTCATCTCGACCTTGGCGGCCATGTAGGCACCCACGCCGCCGCCAATCACCAGGCCCAGGAGGACGTAGCCCAGGCCCAGCGCCTGGCCTGATGACAGCTTGAGGATCAGGGCGACCGTGGTGAAGACGGCGATGGTCATGCCGACCATGCCGAACAGGTTGCCGCGGATTGAGGTGGTCGGGTGGCTCAGGCCCTTCAGGGCCTGGATGAAGCACACACTGGCAATCAGATAGAGCAGCGTGACGGTGTTCATGGAGATCGCCATTTACTTGGCCTCCCCGGCAGCAGTCTTCTTCTCCTTCTTCTTGAACATCTCCAGCATGCGCCGGGTGACCAGGAAGCCGCCAAACACATTCACGGCAGCCAGCGCGACCGCAGCCACGCCCATGAACTTCCCAAGCGGGGTTTCGGTGAGGGCCGCCGCCAGCATGGCGCCGACGATCACGATGGCCGAGATGGCGTTGGTCACCGCCATCAAGGGCGTGTGCAGTGCTGGCGTGACCGTCCACACCACGTGGTAGCCCACGTAGATGGCCAGCACGAAGATGATGAGGTTGGTGATGGTGGGGGATACGAGTTCCATGGGGTGCTCCGGCCTCAGGTGCGCAGCAGGGTGCCGTCGCGGCACATCAGGCAGGCTTTGACGATGTCGTCTTCCAGGTCAATCTTCAGGGTGGCAGGGGGTTCGCCCTTGGCGGTCGGCGGCAGCACCAGTTTGAGAAAGTCCAGTAGGTTGCGGGCATACAGCGCCGACGCATCAGCCGCCACCAGCGCCGGGATGTTGGTCTCGCCCACGATCACCACGCCGTGCTTGGTGACGGTCTTGCCCGCCTCGGTGAGCGGGCAGTTGCCGCCCGCAGGAGCGGCCATGTCCACGATCACCGAGCCTGGCTTCATGGCCTTGACCATGTCCTCGGTGATGAGCACCGGGGCAGCGCGCCCGGGAATGAGGGCGGTGGAGATCACGATGTCGGCCTGGGCGACGCGCTTGGCCACTTCCACCTTCTGGCGGTCCAGCCAGCTCTGGGGCATGGGGCGCGCATAGCCGCCCACGCCTTCGGCGGCCTCTTTCTCCTCGGCGGTTTCGTAGGGCACGTCAATGAACTTGGCGCCCAGTGACTCCACCTGCTCCTTCACGCTGGGGCGCACGTCGCTGGCTTCGATGATCGCGCCCAGGCGCTTGGCGGTGGCAATGGCCTGAAGGCCCGCCACCCCAACACCCAGGATCACCACTCGCGCGGCTTTCACGGTGCCCGCCGCAGTCATCAGCATCGGGAAGATGCGCTGGTATCTGTCGGCCGCCATCATCACCGCCTTGTAGCCTGCCAGGTTGGCCTGGCTGGACAGCACGTCCATGCTCTGGGCCCGGGTGGTGCGGGGCGCCGCCTCCAGCGCGAACGCGGTGAGGCCCGCCTGGTTCATGCGCTGCAGGCCCGCCGCATCGAAGGGGTTGAGCATGCCCACCAAGGTGGTGCCCCGCTTCATCTGGGCGGCTTCGTTGTCAAAGGGGGTGCGCACCTTCAGCACCATCTCGGCGCCCAAGGCGGTGGCGGCATCGACAATCTGGGCACCGGCCGCCGCATAGGCCTCGTCGGTCACGCAGGCAGCCACCCCGGCCCCCGACTGGATCACGACTTGATGGCCTTGAGCGACGAGTTTCTTGGCGGTCTCGGGGGTGACGGCAACGCGCGTTTCCCCAACGGTGGTTTCGGCTGGCACGCCGATTTGCATGGTGGTCTCCAATCACTGCGCCCGCCGCTGCAGGCGGGCAAGAGGGGCGAATTTACACGACCCTTACAACACCGCGACTCGCAAAGCCCGAGGGAAACCGGGGGCCAAAGCGGGCGCTCACAGGCCTGTGCGCTGCTGTGAAAGGCTGGCCAATCGGTTCCAATTCGGGGATGGATCGCAAGCAGCGCATCATCGTGGGGCTGTCGGGGGGGGTGGATTCAGCCGTCAGCGCCCTGCTCTTGAAGCGCGCCGGGCACGAGGTGGTGGGCATCTTCATGAAAAACTGGGAGGACGACGACGACTCCGAGTACTGCTCGTCCAATGAAGACTTTGTCGACGCCGCCGCCGTGGCCGACGTGATCGGCATCGAGATCGAGCACGTCAACTTCGCCGCCGAGTACAAGGACCGCGTCTTCGCCGAGTTCCTGCGCGAGCACCGCGCCGGCCGCACGC
>CAZRRW010000025.1:16616-17459 GCA_964602505.1 uncultured Burkholderiaceae bacterium | reverse complement strand
ACCTCGGGGTGGCCCTTGTGGCCGATCATGATGAACTCGTAGCCTTCGCGGTGCATCTTGGCCACTTCCACATGCACCTTGGTCACCAGGGGGCAGGTGGCGTCGAACACGCTGAAGCCCCGGCGCGCCGCCTCCTGTCGCACCGCCTGGCTCACCCCATGGGCGCTGAACACCAGGGTCGCGCCGGGCGGCACGTCGGCCAGCTCCTCGATGAAGATGGCGCCCTTGGCCTTGAGGTCGTTGACCACATAGGTGTTGTGCACGATCTCATGGCGCACATAGATGGGCGCGCCAAACTTGGCCAGTGCCGCCTCCACGATGTCGATGGCACGATCGACTCCGGCGCAGAAGCCGCGCGGCTCAGCCAGCGTGATGTCAATGCTCATGTTGGCGTCTGACATCACAGCACCCCGATGATCTGGGCCTCAAAGCGCAGCGCCTGGCCGGCCAGAGGATGGTTGAAGTCGAACAGCACAGCTTCGGCGCCAGGCGTCTCGCGCAGCTCGCGCACCACGCCTGCGTAGGTCCCTCGGCCGTCGGGCGTGGGGAACTCCACCACCTCGCCGACCTGGTATTTCTCCAAGGGGTCGCCGTGGCGGCTCAGCATGCGCCGCTTGACCCATTGCAGCAGCTCCGGGTTGCGTTCTCCAAAGGCCTCGCCGGGCGGTAGCTCGAACGACAACTCCGCGCCCTCGGGCTGGCCAATGAGGTGCGCCTCAATGGCCGGTGCCAGCTCGCCGCTGCCGAGGGTCAGCGTGGCGGGTTTGCCCCCGTAGGTGTTGACGATGTCGCCGCCGCTGCCGCTGAGGCTGCTGCAGAGGGCACGGAGCCTGCCGCCGAGAA
>CAZRRW010000025.1:0-16606 GCA_964602505.1 uncultured Burkholderiaceae bacterium | reverse complement strand
CAGGGTGAGGAATGCGCCAGGCGCCACCCGCACAGGATCCCCGCCGCTGGCGGTGGGCTGGGTTTGGGGCCCGCTGGGTGGCACATCTTCACTCGATAACATGCCGCAGATTTTAGGGACGCGGCCCCCAGCCCATGACCGTCAAAGACCTCCCCCCAGACGCCCGGCCGCGCGAGAAGCTGCTGGCCCGCGGCCCTGCCGCGCTGGGCGACGCCGAACTGCTGGCCCTGCTGCTGCGGACAGGTCTGCCGGGGCAGGGCGTGCTGCAACTGTCGCAAAACCTGCTGGACGGGTTTGGGGGGCTGTCGGGCCTGCTCCAGGCCCAGGCGGACGACCTGCGCCGAGTCAAGGGCCTGGGCCCGGCGAAGCGCGCCGAAATCCTGGCCGTGCTGGAGCTGTCGCGGCGCGCCATCGCAGCCCGGCTGCGAGAACGCGAGGTGCTGGCCGACCCTGAGGCGGTCAAGCAGTACGTCAGCCTGCATCTGGCGGGGCGTGGCCACGAGGTCTTTGCCTGCCTGTTCCTGGACGCCGGCCTTCGGTTGCTGGCCTTCGAGGAGCTGTTCCGTGGCAGTCTCACCCAGGCCAGCGTCTACCCGCGCGAGGTGGTGATCCGGGCGCTGGCGCTGGGCGCCTCGGCGGTGGTGCTGGCGCACAACCACCCAAGCGGTGTCGCGGAGCCGTCGGCGGCCGACGAGCGCTTGACGGCCCAGCTCAAGGCGGCGCTGGCGCTGGTGGATGTGCGAGTGCTGGACCACCTGATCGTCGGGCAGGGGACCGTGTCTTCCATGGCACAGCGGGGCCTTGTGTGAAGGACGCCCTGGCTGCTGTGCGCAAGGCCCTGGCACAGCAGCGTGCTGCAGACCAGGCCGCTGTCCGTGCCGCCGCACAGGCACAGGCCAGGGCCCTGCGTGAGGCTAACCTGTTCCGTGACGCGGTCGGCCCGGTGACGCCGCTACCGGGGGGCAAGGCGCGCAAACCGATGACAGTCAGCAAACCCGCTGCGGTGCCCAGGCAGCGGCAAGCCGACGAGCGTCAGGTGCTGCAGGCCTCTTTGTCTGACGACTTCGATATCGAGACGCTGCTGGAAACCGACGACCAGCTGAGCTATCGCCGCTCCGGCATCGGGCCGGAGGTGGTGCGCAAGTTGCGACGCGGCGTCTGGCGCGTCCAGGCTGAACTGGACCTGCACGGCCTGCGGCGCGATGAGGCCCGCGAGGCCATGGCGGCCTTTGTGCGAGAGGCCCGCCGAGAGGGCTGGCGCTGCGTGCGGGTGGTGCACGGCAAGGGTCTCGGATCGCCCGGCAAGCACCCGGTGCTCAAGGGCCGGGTGCAATCCTGGCTGGCCCAGCATGTTGACGTGCTGGCCTTCGTGCAGGCGCGTCCTGCCGACGGCGGCGCGGGCGCCCTGCTGGTGCTGCTGCAGGCACCCGGGCTGGTCGGCAAGGCCCCGTCACCGGGACGTGGCCGATGAGCCAGGTGCCGGCTGCGCCCTGGCGCTGGATCGGGCGGCGTGGCTTGTGGGCGGCACTGGCCTTGCTGGTCGTGGCGCTTCAGGCGCTGCTGGTGTGGCTGGCGTGGCGCTATGAGGTGGGGGCTACCCAGCGGGCGCTCGAGGCCACCAACCTGCGCGTCGTGGCCGACCTGCGCCTGCGCCTGTCCCGCTTGGCCCAGGCGGCGCAGGCACTGCCCTGGAACCGGCTTGACGCGGAGCCTGGCCTGGCCCATTCGAGCGAGGGGGGTGCCTGGAGCCGCGAGGCGGCCCTGGTGCTGCGGGCCTTCCCCGAAGCTCGCCGCCTGACCCGTCTGAGCCTGGAGCTTCAGCCCGCAGCGACCGCCGAAACGCCTTATGACGAGGCACCGCCCGCCGCCGAAAGCCGGTCCAGCGAACTGCGGATTGCCTGCGCCAACGCGCAGCGGCTGCTGGTGCCCGCCTACTCGCCCAGCTTCTTTGTCAGCCGACGCGCAGGCAATGGGCAGGAGCATGTGATGGCCTGCCTGCCGCACCTGAGCAACGCCCGCCTGTCGGGATACACCGTGCTGCACATCTCGCTGCCGCAGCTGCTGGCCGAGGGCGTGGCTGCGGGCGACGCCGTGGCCATGGACATCGGCCTGACCGAGGCCGATGGCACCCGCCTGGCCCGCCTGCCTGGGCCACCGGTTCGCGGCGGCGGCGTGTTCGTGTCGCGCCAGCTGCTTGAGCTGCCGGGCTGGGGGGCCATGCTGCGCATGGAAAGCACCCGCGCCGCGCCGCGCCTGCTGCCCAGCTTTCTCATAGCCGCAGTGCTGGGCTTGTCGCGCCGCCGGGCGGCGGCCGACCGGGCCCTGGCCGAGGCGCTGGCGTTTCGTCAGGCCATGGACGAGTCCCTCGAGACCGGCATGCGAGCCCGTGACCTTCAGGGCCGGGTGACGTATGTGAACCCGGCGTTCTGCCGCATGGTGGGGTGGGACCAGTCCGACCTGGTGGGCCAGATGCCGCCTTATCCCTATTGGCAGCCCGGCTCGCGCGAGCAGCACGAGCGGCGCCTGGCCGATGTGCTGGCCGGCAAGGCCAGCCGCACGGGCTTTGAGTCGGTGTGGCAGCGCCGAAACGGCGAGACCTTTCCGGTGCTGCTGATCGAGGCGCCGCTGATCGACGCTGACCAGCGGCACACCGGCTGGATGAGCGCCGTGGTAGACCTGAGCGAGCAGCGCCGCGCGGAGGAGCTGTCGCGCCAGACCCAGGACAAGCTGCAGGCCACCAGCCGCCTGGCGGCGGTGGGGGAGATGGCCTCGACCCTCAGCCATGAGCTGAACCAGCCCTTGGCGGCGATTGCCAGCTACGCCCATGGTTCCCTCAACCTCGTGCAGGACGCGCAGGGTCAAGCGGCGGTGCCACAGGACGTGGCCTTTGCGCTGCAACGCATTGCCGAGCAGGCCGAGCGTGCTGGCCGCGTCATCCGCAGCGTGCAGGACTTTGTCCGCCGCCGCGAAAGCAGCCGTCAGGCGGTGGCGGTCCAGGCCCTGTTTGACGCGGTGATGCCGCTGGTGCGGCTTCAGGCTCGCGCCATCGACGCGCAGGTCGAGGTGGCCATCGAGTCGGGCCTGCGCGAGGTGCAGGCCGACCGCACCATGATCGAACAGGTGGTGCTCAACCTGGCCCGCAATGGCCTGCAGGCCATGTCGCATCCAGACGCCGCATCCGCGCCGCGGCGCCTCGTCCTGCGCGCCGACAAGGCCCAGGCCTCGGGGTGGGTGGAGATATCGGTCACCGACGGTGGGGTGGGCATTGACCCGGACACGGCCAGCCGCTTGTTCACGCCCTTCTTCTCCACCAAGTCGGAGGGCATGGGGCTGGGCCTCAACCTGTGCCGCACCGTTGTGGAGCAGCATGGCGGGGCACTGACCTTTGAACCTGGCCCCGCCGGGGTGGGCACCCGCTTCCGGTTTACATTGCCGACCGCTGCCCCGTTGGTGCCTCGCGACGCCCTTGCCTGACCGCATGACCTCCCATCCTTCGCCACAACCCTTGGAGCCTGTCCCCAGCCCGTCGGCGCGGGCCTTGGCTGGCACGGTGCATCTGGTCGATGACGAGGCGGTGGTGCGCGACGCGCTGGGCTGGTTGCTGCGCACACGGCGCCTGTACGCCAAGCCCCATGAGTCGGGCGACGCCTTCCTGTCAGCCTTGCCCAGCCTGCCTCGGGACGAGGTGGCCTGCGTGCTGCTGGACGTGCGCATGCCAGGTGCCAGCGGTCTGGCCGTGTTCGAGGAGATCCTTGCGTCCGGGCGACTGGGGGCGATGCCGGTGATCTTTCTCACCGGGCATGGGGAGGTGTCGACTGCGGTGGACGCGGTCAAGCGGGGCGCCTTCGACTTCATCGAGAAGCCGTTTGCCGACAACCAGCTGGTGGCCCGCGTGGTCGCGGCGCTGGGGGCTTCGGCCGGGTGGCTGGATGCACAGGCCAGCCGCGACGCCTTGTCGCGCCGCATGCGTGAACTGACGGATCGCGAGCAGGAGGTGATGCGCTGCGTGGTGGCGGGCCTGGCCAACAAGCAGATTGCCGACGAGTTGTCGATTTCCGTTCGCACGGTCGAGGTGCATCGGGCGCGGGTGTTCGACAAGATGGGGGTGCGCTCGGCGGTGGAGCTGGCCAACCTGATGCGGCCGTCGGGCGCCTGATGCGGCAGCGGGCATGCCTGCGCTTTGGCAATGCCCCCACGCCGTCATCCCATACGTGGAACCCACAAGGGGTGCGAAGGACGTCGCTGCCTAAAATGGTTGAGTCCTTTGTAAGGGTTTTCCCGATGAGAATCAAAAGTCAGAAAGATTTCTTTTCCGGCCTGATGTTCCTGCTGGTGGGCGGGGGCTTCGCCGCCGTCGCCGTGACCAACTACACCGTGGGTTCGGCGGCACGCATGGGGCCAGGCTACTTCCCCATGCTGCTGGGCGGCCTGCTGGCCTTGCTGGGCGCGGCGGTCATGTTCAGCGCACTGACCTTTGAGCGGCGCGACGATGAGCGGATTGGGGCCATTGCGTGGCGGCCTCTTTTCTTTGTGCTTGTTGGCGTGCTCACCTTTGGCCTGCTGCTGGTTGGTACGCGTGCGTTCGGCGTCAAGATCCCCGGGTTAGGCCTGTACGTATGTGTGTTCATCCTTGTTGGCATCAGCTCCCTGGCCGACCGGGACATCCAGTTCAAGCGTCTGCTGGCCGGCCTGGCGTTTGGTGTGCCGGTGTCGCTGGCCGGCATCTTCTTCGTGCGCTTCCTGGAGTCGACGGTGATCCCAGGCACGAAAGGGTTCGCGCTGCAGTTGGGCGAGGAACTGTTCATCGCCACCACCGTTGGGCTGTTCATCTACGCGCTGCTGCTGATGATTGCCGAGAAGCTGGCCAAGAAGCCGGCGGTCATTGCGGTGGTGGTGGTGGTTGCTCTGGCGGTGGGTGCTGCGACGCTGGCCTCACCCCAGGCGACGTCCGGGATGATGTGGGTGTTGGCCCGCGTCGTGACGGCGGTGTTCATCTTCTTCCTGGTGCTCAAGGCCGTGCCCAACTTTGCGGGCGAGGCCACCAACGAGATCAAGTTCACAGGGTTGTTTGTCTCGACCATCCTGTTCATCACCGTGTGGGCCTTCATCGACGGCCTGAAGCTGCAGTTTCCGCTGTGGCCGACCTTCCTGACAGCCTGAGCGGAGCGACGACATGGATCTCTTCAACAACCTGGCCATTGGTTTTGGCGTTGCTTTCACCGCACAGAACCTGGCCTACGCCTTGTTTGGCTGTCTGCTGGGCACCCTGATCGGGGTGCTGCCAGGCATTGGCCCGATCGCCACCATCGCGATGCTGCTGCCGGCCACCTATGCGCTGCCCCCGGTGGCCGCGCTGATCATGCTGGCCGGCATCTACTACGGCGCCCAGTACGGTGGCTCCACCACCGCCATCCTGGTCAACCTGCCCGGCGAAAGCTCGGCGGTGGTGACCACGCTCGACGGCTACCAGATGGCCCGCCAGGGCAGGGCAGGCCCGGCCCTGGGTGTGGCCGCGCTGGGCTCGTTCTTCGCTGGGTCGGTGGGCACGCTCGTCCTGGCGGCGTTTGCGCCGCCGCTGACCGAGCTGGCCTTCAAATTCGGCCCCGCCGAGTACTTCTCGCTCATGATCCTGGGCCTGATCGGTGCCGTGGTGCTGGCCTCGGGCTCGCTGCTCAAGGCCATCGGCATGATCGTGCTGGGCTTGCTGCTGGGTCTGGTGGGCACCGACGTCAACTCGGGCGTCGCGCGCTTCAGCTTTGACAAGCCCGAACTCACCGACGGCATTGGCTTTGTGGCAGTGGCCATGGGCGTGTTTGGCTTCGGCGAAATCATCTCCAACCTCAGCCACGGCTCGGCGAAGCGCGAAGTCTTCACCAGCGGCGTGAGCAACCTGCTGCCCAGCGGCAAGGATCTCAAGGCCGCCGCCCCGGCCGTGCTTCGCGGCACGGCGCTTGGCTCTCTGCTGGGCGTGCTGCCAGGCGGCGGTGCCCTGCTGGCTTCCTTTGCCGCCTACACCCTGGAGAAGAAGGTCGCTGGCGACAAGGCCGACCCCCCGTTTGGCCGCGGCAACATTCGCGGCGTGGCGGGCCCGGAGAGCGCCAACAACGCGGGCGCGCAAACCTCCTTCATCCCGCTGCTCACCCTGGGCATTCCGCCCAACGCGGTGATGGCGCTGATGGTGGGGGCCATGACCATCCACAACATCCAGCCTGGTCCGCAGGTGATGACCAGCAACCCGCAGCTGTTCTGGGGGCTGATTGCCTCCATGTGGATCGGCAACCTCATGCTGGTCATCCTGAACCTGCCGCTGATCGGCGTGTGGATCAGGCTGCTCACCGTGCCCTACCGCTACCTGTTCCCCGCCATCCTGCTGTTCTGCGCCATCGGTGTGTACAGCGTCAACAACAACGTCTTCGACATCTACGTCACCTGCTTCTTTGGCATCCTGGGCTATGCCTTCGTCAAGTTGGGCTGTGAGGGGGCGCCGCTGCTGCTGGGCTTCATCCTGGGGCCGATGATGGAGGAGAACCTGCGACGGGCCTTGCTGCTGAGCCGCGGCGACTGGAGCGTGTTTGTTACCCGCCCGCTGTCGCTGGGCCTGCTGCTGGCTGCCCTGGCGCTGCTGGTGATCGTCCTGCTGCCGGCGGTCAAGAACAAGCGGCAGGAGGCCTTCCAGGAGGCGGACTGAGCGGCCACGCCGCCTGCGCCGCCACCCACCAGCCCCGGGGCGGACTCGACAAAAGGCACCTTTGGGTGCCTTTTTTCATGGCGCAGCGCACAATGACGGACTTTGGGGATGCCCTCCTTGCTGTTGGGCAGCCGAGCAGTACCCCAAGCCCGATCCGCTTGACAGACCTTCAGATGCTCGAACACCCAGACCGCGCCGCGCTTCACAACGAAATCCACGCCAGGCCACCGGAGCCGATGTCGGTGCCGCTGGCGATCTCGCACATCGTCACCCTGGCCGACGCGCCCACCCGCGCTGCCAGCCGCGAGCATCTGGCCGCCTTGCTGCGCAGTCACCATCTGCCCACGCCCGACCCCAGCACCACCCATATGCGCGCCGAGGTGGGTGGGGTGTGGATGCGCTGGGAACTGCACACCGAGTTTGCCTCGTTCACCTTTGCCAAGCCAGTGCCCCGGCCCACCAGCGAAGGCCCCCTGGTGGCGCCGGCTGCAGCCTTGGAGTCGGTGCCGCAGGAGTGGCTGGCCGCCTTGCCGGGGCAGGCCCTGGTGCGCCAGCACTTGTGGGCCCTGCCAGCGGGGCTGGAGGGCACCGAACTCGTCAAGCAGATGCTGCGCGAAGACTCGCTCACCGGCTCGGTGGTGGTCGACGGCGGGGGCGAGGTGTTCACCGACTTCGCGATCCATCCGGACGGTTGCTCCCGCATGATCCTGCTGGCCAGCGCCATGACGCGCCGCCGCCTGGGCCGCCTGGTGCAAAGCCTGCTCGAGATCGAGACCTATCGCATGGCGGCCTTGCTGGGCCTGCCTGCCGCGCGCCAGGCCGGGCCGGTGCTGGCCGCAGCCGAACGTGAGCTGGCCGATCTGGCAGAGGCGATTCGCACGGCATCCGCCAATGAAGAGCCGATCCTGCTTGACCGGCTGACCCGTCTGGCCGGCGCGGTGGAAAGCGAATACGCCCGCAACCATTCGCGCTTCTCGGCCAGCCGGGCCTACTTCGAGCTGGTGGACCGGCGCATCCACGACCTGGGCGAGTCGCGCACCGCCGGGCTGCAGACCATCGGCGAGTTCATGGAACGCCGCCTCACCCCGGCACGGAGCACCTGCGCCTGGGCCGAGCGGCGGCAAGACGCCTTGAGTCAGCGGGTCTCGCGGGTCTCCAACCTGCTGCGCACCCGGGTGGAGATTGAGCAGCAGGAAAGCAACCAGAAGCTGCTGGCCACCATGAATGAGCGGCAAGACCTGCAGCTCAAGCTGCAGTCCACGGTGGAGGGCCTGTCGGTCGCGGCCATCACCTACTACGTGGTGGGGCTCGCCTACTACCTGGCCAAGGGCGGGCAGGCCCTGGGTTGGCCGCTGTCTCCGGAGACCACGGCCGCCATTGCCATTCCGCTGGTCGCCGGTGGAGTGTGGTGGTCCTTGAAGCGGGCCACCCGAAAGCTCTTGCAGACGCGTGCGCCTTGACAGCCCGCCCAGGCCACGCGCGGCCAGGGGTCGGGTCAGCTGAAGTTGAGTTGCCGCAAGAACAGCACCAGGGTGGTGATGGAGCCGAAGATGGCAGTGAAGGCGATGACGCCGGTGGCGTATAGCTTGATCACTCGTTGACGGGTTTGAAGAGTCGCGTGTTTGTTCATGTGGTGCCTGGGGTTGATTGAGTGCAGGTCCGGGCTTGGTGACGCCAGGGGTCAGGCGCCAAGGGTCAGGCCAGTTGCGCCAGCAGCCAGCCCGTGGCCGCAATGTGGGACAAGGTGATCAGCACCGACAGGCCATGCAGCCACTTGAACCGCTGCTTGAGGCCTGCGTCGGTGGCATGGTTGATGGCAGGCATCAGCAGTTGACGCGTTGGGATGGTGGTGAGCGCAATGGCAGCCAGAACCGCTGCAAACATGCTGTTGCGCGGGAGCCAGAGCAAGGCCGCAGCCCCAGCCGTGACGATGACGAACGCATAAAACCACGGAAAGGCCTTGCGCAGGGTTTCACCTGCCGTCTTGGCTGGCAGCGCAGTGAACAAGAAGGCCGCAAATCCAACTGAATACAAAGCCATGCCGCCGAACAGCAAGGCGGTGAGCAAAACGGCTGCTATCAGCATCAGGTGTCCCGTGGCACAGGGGCGCAGAACTGCTGCTGCCCTGGGGGATACGTTGCCAGCAACGCAGCCCATCATGTGTTTTGGGGTTATTTGGCCCCTGCAATAGTCGGCAGAATGCTTGCATGAGTTCAAAGCACCACACCCAGCGCCAGCCCACTCCTCGCGCGACCCGCCGCACCGTGCTCCTGGCCAGCGCTGCAGGCACGGCCAGCCTTGCTGCCACGTTGGCGAGCCCCGCCTTGGCGCAAGCCGGCGCCTACCCCAACAAGCCCGTGCGCTTGGTGGTGCCCTTCCCGGCGGGGGGCGTAACGGATGTGCTGGCACGAGCTCTCTCAATCAACCTGGGCGAGAAGCTGGGCCAGCCCCTGATGGTGGAAAACCGCCCTGGTGCCGACGGCACCATCGGCTCCGACGCGGTGGCCAAGGCCACGCCCGACGGCTACACCCTGCTGCTGGCCACCAGTTCCACCCACAGCATCGGCCCCAGCCTCAACCCCAAGATCCCCTACAACGCCGCGCAGGACTTCACGCCGATTGGCCATGTGGCCAACTCGCCCAACATGGTGCTGGTGCCGCTGAACTCGCCCGCCAAGAGCATGCGCGAGTTCATTGACCACGCCCGGAAGAACCCCGGCCGCCTCAACTACGCCAGCTCGGGCAACGGCACCATCGTCAACCTCTCCACCGAGCTGTTCAAGAGCCAGTCGGGCACCTTCATCGTCCACATTCCCTACCGCGGCACGGCGCTGGCCATCCCCGACCTCATCAGCGGCAAGGTGGACGTGCTGTTCGACTCGCTGGTCACCGGCCTGCCCCATGTGCGCGACGGCAAGCTGCGCGCCCCGGCCGTGACCAGCGCCAAGCGCATGCCGCTGGCGCCCGAGCTGCCGGCCGTGGCCGAGGTGCTGCCCGGCTATGAAAGCAATACCTGGTTTGGCCTGTACGGCCCCAAGGGCCTGTCGGCCGAGGTCATCACCAAGGTGAATGGCGCGCTCAACCAGGCCATTGGCGAGGCCGAGGTAAAGGAGCGCTTTGCCCGCCTGGGGGCCGAGGTGGTGGGCGGCAGTGCCGACGCCTTTGGCCGCACGGTGGCGGCCGACGCCGCCCGCTGGAAGAAGATCATCGACGAACGCAAGATCACCAGCGACTAGGCCGCCTGAGCCGCAGACTGAACCGAAGATTGAGCCGCCGACCGACCCCAACAAGAACGACCCATGAACTTCAACTACACGCCCCTCAACCCCGCCGTCTCCTACCCCACCCAGCGCCTGCCGGTGTTTGGGCAGAACGTGGTGTCCACCTCCACGCCGCTGTCCACCAGTGCTGGGCTGCGCATGCTGCAAGCGGGGGGCAACGCGGTCGACGCCATCATTGCGGCAGCGGCCTGCATCACCCTCACCGAGCCAGTGAGCAACGGCTTGGGGTCCGATGCCTTTGCCATCGTGTGGGACGGCAAGTCTTTGCAGGGGCTCAATGCCTCGGGCCGCGCCCCGCAGGCCTGGACGCCGGACTACTTCAAGCGCAAGTACGGCGCCGACTCGGTGGCCCCGCCCAAGCGCGGCATCGACTCGGTGACGGTGCCCGGTGCGGTGGCCGCCTGGATGGCCCTGCATCAGCGTTACGGCAAGCTGCCCTTTGCAGACCTGATGCAGCCCGCCATTGAGGCTGCCGAGCGCGGCTACGGCGTGCCAGTGGTGGTGCAGCAGAAGTGGGCGGCGGCCTGGGACGAACTGCATGCCCAGCCAGGCTTTGAAGCCTTCTTTGGCCTGCGGGGCCGTGCGCCGCAGATTGGCGAGCGCGTGGTGCTGAAAGACGCAGCCAAAACCCTGCGCCTGCTGGCTGCCAGCAAAGGCGAGGCCTTCTATCGCGGTGAGGTGGCCGAGGCCATCTGCCGCTTCAGCGCGGCCAACGGCGGCGCGCACACGGCGGCCGACTTTGCGGCCTACCAGCCCGAGTGGGTGCAAACCATCCGCCAGGCTTATCGCGGCTACGAGCTGCACGAGATCCCCCCGAACGGGCAGGGCATCACCGCGCTCATTGCGCTAGGCCTCTTGCAGCACTTCGACGTGGCCAGCCTGCACCCCGACAGCGCCGAGGCCGCGCACCTGCAGATTGAGGCGATCAAGCTCGCCTTTGCCGACGTCTACCGCTACGTGGCCGAGCCCGGCAGCATGACGGTGACCGCCGAGCAGATGCTCGACCCGGCGTATCTGGCCGAGCGCGCCAAGCTCATCAACCCCAATCGGGCGCAGGTGCAAGCCGCGGGCGAGCCGGGCGGCCCACACCGGCGCGGCGGCACCATCTACATGACCGCGGCCGACGCCAGCGGCATGATGGTGAGCTTCATTCAAAGCAACTACATGGGCTTTGGCTCGGGCTGCGTGGTGCCGGGCTACGGCGTCAGCCTGCAAAACCGTGGCCACGGCTTCAGCTTGGATGCCGCCAGCCCCAACGTGGTGGCCCCGGGCAAGCGGCCCTTCCACACCATCATCCCCGCCTTCCTGATGAAGGACGGCCAGCCGCAAATGAGCTTTGGCGTCATGGGCGCGAACATGCAGCCTCAGGGCCATGTGCAAACCCTGTCCAGAATGGTGAATCACGGCCAGAGCCCACAAGCCGCCTGCGACGCGCCGCGCTGGCGTTTCAACGCGGGCCTGGAAATCAATGTGGAGCAGCAGATGGACAAGGCCACGGTGGAGAAGCTGGTGGCCCTTGGGCACCAGACCGAGGTCATCACCGACAACTACCAGGACTTCGGCTCTGGCCAGTTCATCTGGCGCCTGGGCGACCCAGCCACCGACGGCTACGTGGCCGCCAGCGACTCGCGGCGGGATGGTCAGGCGGGGGTTTGCTGAACTTCGTCAACAAGCTGAATCGCCCCGGCTGCGCGCTCCACTCATTGCGCTGACACCGCCCTTGCCAAGCCCGGCTCATACGCCCCGTCGATCAAGACGAACAGCATCCGGGCCATGCGCCCGCTGCGGTTGGCCCAGGCGTGGTTGGTGCCGCGCTGCACCACCACGCTGCCAGGCTTGAGCACCACTTCGCCCTCGTCCACGATCAGGGTGATCTCCCCTTCGATCAACACGCCGTAGTCCACCGTTTCAGTGCGGTGCATCAGTGGGTGTGGCGAGCTGGCTTGCGCGGTAGAGGCCTTGGCGTCGCCAATTTCGGCAAAGCCCGCTTTCACGTCAGCCGCGCTGCGGGCCAGCAGCTCGGGCGTGTCAGGCGGCAGGTCTACAAAGCGGATGCGGGTGCCGTGGCTCGGCGGCGGCAAGGTCAGCGGCCCCAGGGTCGGGTCTGCGGCGCTGCGTCCATCATCGATGGGGGCGGGGCTGCCGGTGGTGGCCCACACCTCATGGAACACCACACCCGGCACTGCCTGCAAGGCGGCCACGGTGGGCAGCGGCCCAGCGCTGGCGATGACAGCGCGGCCTTCAGCGTTGTGGCCTGTGACGACACGGTGAATGGCGGGTAGGGTCATGGGGTCTCCTGTTGAGTGAGCGGGGTGTGTGGCCATGCTATCGCCGGGGCATGCGCAAGGCATGTCGCCAGCCTGCGCAGCCTTGGCCAGTTCGGGTCTGCTAAGGTTTCTGCATGACTGACCCACACTCTGGTGGCTCTGTGGCCAACCTGGCCCGTTTCCCCCGCCGCCGCTACACGCCCTTTGCCACGCCCCTGCACCCGCTACCGCGCTTCACGGCGGCGCTCAACGGCGATAAGCCTGCGGTGCACCTGTACGAAAACGTGCTCCTGGGCCGCCAGTCGCTTTGAACCCGGCGCCCGTCAGCCTTGGCCCCGGCATCGCGCTGGCGATGGCCGGCTCCATTGCCTTTTCAGGCAAGGCCATCATCGTCAAGCTGGCCTACCAGCATGGGGTGGACGCGGTCACCCTCATCATGCTGCGCATGCTGCTGGCGCTGCCCTTTTTTGTGCTCATCGCGTGGTGGGCCGGGCGCGGCAAGCCAGCACTTTCCCGGGCCGACTGGGCCTGGGTGGTGCTGCTGGGCTTTACTGGCTACTACCTTGCCAGCTTTCTGGACTTTGCCGGGCTGCAGTACATCACTGCCAGCCTCGAGCGCCTGATCCTCTACCTCAACCCCACGCTGGTGCTGCTGCTGGGCCTGGTTCTGTTTGGCCGCACGGTGTCGCGCGCGCAGCTGGGTGCCATTGCCGTGAGCTACAGCGGCGTGCTGCTGGTGTTTGGGCACGAGGTCACGCTGGAAGGCGCCGACGTGGCCCTGGGCGTGGCCCTGGTGTTTGCCAGTGCGGTGTCGTATGCGGTGTACCTGACCTACAGTGGCGAGGTGGTCAAGCGCCTGGGCTCCCTGCGCCTGGTGGGCCTGGCCAGCACGGTGGCCTGTGTGTTCTGCATTGCGCAGTATCTGGTGCTGCGTCCCTGGGGTGCGGCCTTGGAGGTTGCCCCCCAGGTGTGGTGGCTCAGCGTGCTGAACGCCACGCTGTGCACCGTGGCGCCGGTGCTGATGCTGATGATGGCCATTGAGCGCATTGGCGCCACGCTGGCCGCGCAAACCGGCATGGTGGGGCCGCTGTCCACCATTGCCATGGGCGTGGTGATCCTGGGCGAACCCTTCACCGCATGGGTGCTGGCGGGCACGGTGCTGGTGCTCGCTGGTATCTGGCTGCTGGCGCGGGCGCAGCGGGTCGAGCCCGCGTTACTTGCCCCCGGGCGGTGACGAGGCGTAAATGCCGCCCACGATGAGCAGGAAGGCCAGGGCGTGGTAGGCCTGGGGGGCTTCGCCCAGCACCGCGGCTGACATCAGCGCCGAGAACAACGGCGTCAGGTTGGCAAAGAACGAGGCCATGGTGGGCCCGGCCTTGGCAATGCCCAGGCCCCAGGTGCGCTGGGCAATGAGTGATGGGAAGAGGATGATGTAGACCAAGCCCGCCACCAGCGCCCAGCTCCAGCTGATGTGCCCGGCTGCGCTGCCAGGCAGGGTGGGCAGCGCCCATTCAGCTGCGGCAAAGGCGCTGCCAAACAGGAGGCCAAATGCCACCTGGCCCAGCAGAAAGGCGGCCCAGTCGCTGCGAATGGCCTGCGGCTCGCCCGAGGGGCGGGCCAGCATCCAGCTGTAGCCCGCCCAGGTGAGTGAGCCCAGCAGAATGTAGGCATCCCCGGGCACAAAGCGCAGGTGCAGCAGGGTGGCCACATCGCCACGGCAGAGCACCACCATCACCCCCACCAGCGAGAGCACCGTGCCCAGCACCTGGCGGCGGGTGATGGGCACCTTGTAGAACACCAGGCCAATGAACATCATGAACATGGGCATGGCCCCGCCCACCAGGTTGATGTTGTTGGGCGTGCTGGTGTTGAGCGCCAGGTACTGCAGCGCGTTGTAGGTGCCCACCCCCAGCGCGGCCAGCCAGAAAAAGCGCTTGGCCACCGCCGGCTGCCACAACGCGCTGCCCGGCTTCAGCACCCAGCCCGCCAGCGGCAGCAGCACCAGCAACACGCCCAGCCAGCGCAGGAAGTTCAGCGTCATGGGCGAGATGTCGCCCATGAAGTAGCGGGCCACCACCGTGTTGGCGGCCCACAGGAAGGGGGCCACGCTCATCAGCGCGGCCGTGCCCAGGGTGATCTTGGCGTTGTGCATGGGGCTCAGTTAGCGGGCATGGCGCTCAAGCCAAAGGCGGCATTGCGGTTTGGCAGTTCCAGCATTGTTCAAACGCACCTTCCACCACCTCGTGGCAGTGCGGGCAGGCCCAGTGGCGCTGCACCGGGTGTTGCAGCTCGGCCAGCAGGGTCTTGGCGCGGGGCAGGTCGTCGTCGTGCGCCACCCAGATCTCGGGCAGGGCCTGGTCGGGCGGGATGTCGCCCGCGATGGAGCTGAGGTGCCAGCGGTTCACATGGGCGGCAATGCCTGCGGCGTTCAACGTGTCTGCCCACAGGGCAGCCAGCGCGGCATTGGGGGCTTGGGCAAGTTTTTTCAATGGGGGGTGGGGGCATGCGCAATGGCCGCCTGCGGCGCAGCCATCGCTTTGGTGGCAGGATACCGGGCTTCGCTGTTTTCCCACCCCTTTCAGATCACAAAACCATGCAAGTCAAAGCCGTCCAGATCAGCGCCCATGGCCCCTCCACCCACATGAAGCTCGTTGACCTGAGCGTGGGCGAGCCGGGCCCCGGCGAAATTCGCATCCGTCACAAGGCCTGCGGCCTGAACTTCATTGACGTGTACCAGCGCTCTGGCGTCTACAGCCTGCCCATGCCGCTGACCCTGGGCATGGAAGGCTCGGGCGTGGTGGAGGCCGTGGGCGAGGGCGTGACCCACCTGAAGGTGGGCGACCGCGCGGCCTACGCCAGCCAGCCCCCGGGCAGCTACAGCGAAGCCCGTGTCATGCCCGCCAAGTGCGTGGTGAAGCTGCCCGACGACATTGCGTTCGAGACCGGCGCGGCCATGATGCTCAAGGGCCTGACCGCGCAATACCTGCTGCGCAAGGTGAAGCCGGTGGAAGGCCTGGAAAAGGGCGACTTTGTGCTCTTCCATGCCGCCGCCGGGGGCGTGGGCCTGATTGCCTGCCAGTGGGCCAAGGCCCTGGGCCTGCAGCTCATTGGCACCGCGGGCAGCGACGACAAGTGCAAGCTGGCGCTGGAGCACGGCGCGGCCCACTGCATCAACTACGCCACCCAGGACTTTGAAGCCGAGGTGAAAAAGATCACCGGCGGCAAGGGCGTGAAGGTGGTGTACGACTCGGTGGGCAAAAGCACCTGGGACAAATCCCTCAACTGCCTGCGCCCCTTTGGCCTGATGGCCAGCTTTGGCAACGCGTCGGGCAAGCCCGAGCCGGTGGACCCTGGCATGCTGGCCGCCAAGGGCAGCATCTACGTCACGCGCCAGACCCTGTTTACCCACATTGCCACCCGCGAAAGCACCCAGGCCATGGCGGATGACTTGTTTGCCGTGGTGAGCAAGGGCGACGTGAAGATCCGCATCCACCAAACCTACCCCCTGGCCGACGTGGTGAAAGCCCACGACGACCTGGAAGCCCGCAAGACCACCGGCTCCACGGTGTTGATGCCCTGAGTGTGGCCGTCGCCCGCTGGGGCGACGTGTAACTCCTGAAAAAGAAGCCCAAACCTGCCGGAGAGTCCAATGATTTCGGAAGGGATAGGCTTTTCTTATTGACATTTCTGGTTTGCTAATCTGTAGCTGGAATCATCTAATGCGCTGGAAATTTGCAAATAAAGCGGCGTTTTGGGCGGTTGAGGCGCCCTGCGGGCAAGGTGGAGAGTGCACAAGCGCTTAGGGATGCTCTGCGAATAGGCGATCCAAAAACTGGCGGTTTGCAGTGAAAGCCTGCGCCGCTGTCTTTCGGGCGGCGGCCAAAAGTTGCTCTCTGAACTGGTCTGTTGCCAGATCGAGACGCTGAAAATCCTCAAAGTCATCAGTCCCAGGATCTGGATGATGATTGAGCCGTAAGTACCGCTCTGGACCCAGGAGCCTTAGCGCTTGGGCCGCGGCCGTGCGCTCCTGAACCCCGATCATGTAGACCGCTAGGGAGCCCGCCCACGCCAGTCCAGTTCTATTGGCCTCTGAAGGCTGACGACGGGGATCGGCACCGGCAGTCCCGATACTCAGCATTTGAATCCGATCGAGACAATCTGGCCAACGCTTCGCCAGTTCAAGAAGAATCAACGTGTCGGGGTTGTTCGCGACCAGTCCGCCATCCAACATGGCCGCGCCGTCCACCAGGTGGGGATCGAAGTAAGTCGGGGCTGCGGCTGTTGCCATACACACGTCTAGTAGTGACGTATCGCTGGCGTGGTTAACGCCAAAAGCCCCGCTGAGAAACAACTTGACGCTGCCTTGTTGC
>CAZRRW010000024.1:0-17487 GCA_964602505.1 uncultured Burkholderiaceae bacterium | reverse complement strand
ATGTTCACCGAGGAGCCGTCACCTGTCACGGTTCAACAGACTTCGGGACATCGCCCGTCAGCTCAGCAGCTTGAGCAAGCCGGCTTTGTGATTGCTTGCCTCCAGATCTGCCTCTTTGGTTACTGATCGGCTCTCGACCAAATCCGCCAACGCCCGATTCATCGAGAGCACGCCCTCGTTGGCAAGGTGGTCACGATTTACACCCTCGCGCACGAACCTGGCAAGAGCCAAGATGTCGCCTTCTTGGATCATCTTGCGAGTGGGCATGACCTGCCGTTGGTGACTAAGCCTCCACCACTGGGTTGATCGCCTTCGGCTTGCCCGTCTCGTCAATCGCCACATACGTGAGCAACGCCTCGGTGACCTTCACAAACTGCCCTTGGGCGCGGAAACGCTCGGCGTAGACCGCCACGTCCACCGTCACTGAGGTGGTGCCCACCCGCACCACGCTCGAGTAGAAAGACAAGATGTCGCCCACGCGAACGGGCTGCTTGAAGATGAACTCTTTCACGGCCACGGTGGCCATGCGCCCGCGCACCAGGCGGGCGGGCAGCACCGAGCCCGCGAGGTCCACCTGGGCCATCACCCAGCCGCCGAAGATGTCGCCATTGGCGTTGCAGTCGGCGGGCATGGGGATGACCTTGAGCACCAGCTCCTTGTCCTTTGGCAGTTCGGCGCTGGAATGGCGCTCGCTTGAATGCGACATGCTTGCCCTCACAATCAATCACTTACTGGTATGCAAATGTTCAAACAATTATGAGGGGGCTCGCCTCCAACGCCCGTGGCTTGGCCGGGCCAGACGGTAGCGCAGCGTCATCAGCCGGTGCCCCTGTTGCTGCGGTAAGCGCACCCCGCTCAGACTGGGCCACGTTAGCCCGCCTGTTGCCCTATTTGTGGGACTACAAGTGGCGGGTGCTGTTGGCCTTGGCCTGTCTGGTGGCGGCCAAGGTGGCCAACGTCAGCGTGCCGGTCGCGCTCAAGCACATCGTGGACTACCTGGCTCCTGCAATTGGGCCTGCGGCCGCGACGAGTGGACAACTCACCTCGACCGTGCTGCTCACCGTGCCAGTGGCCTTGCTGTTCGCTTATGGCGCTTTGCGCTTGAGCACCACGCTGTTCACCGAGCTGCGCGAGATCGTGTTTGCCACGGCCACCCAAGGCAGCGCCCGGCGCATTGCGCTACAGACCTTTGAGCACCTGCACGCCCTGAGCCTGCGCTTTCACCTGGAGCGGCAGACCGGCGGCATGACGCGCGACATCGAGCGTGGCGTGCGCGGCATCGAGTCGCTGATCTCGTATTCGCTCTACAGCATCGTGCCCACCCTGGTGGAGTTCGCGCTGGTGCTGGGCATTTTGGGCACGCAGTTTGGCGCGAGCTTTGTGCTGGTCACCGTCACCGCGCTGGTGGGCTACATCGTCTTCACCGTCAGCATCACCGAGTGGCGCACCAAATTCCGCAAAGAGGCGAATGAATTTGACTCCGCCGCTCACACCAAGGCCATTGACTCGCTGCTGAATTACGAGACGGTCAAGTACTTCAACAACGAAGGCTTCGAGGCCCGCCGCTATGACGAAAGCTTGGAAAAGCTACGCCGCGCTCGGCTCAAAAGCCAGACCACGCTGTCCATGCTCAACTTTGGGCAGCAACTCATCATTGGTGTGGGCTTGATTGCCATGTTGTGGATGGCGACCAAAGGCGTGGTGGAAGGCCGCATGAGCCTGGGCGACTTTGTGATGGTCAACGCCTTCATGATCCAGCTCTATATCCCGCTCAACTTTTTGGGCGTGATCTACCGCGAAATCAAGCAAAGCCTCACCGACCTGGACAAGATGTTCACCCTGCTCGAACGCGAGCGCGAGGTGGCTGACGCACCCGGTGCCCAGCCCCTGCAAGTGAGTGGTGGCGCGGTGCGGTTTGAAGACGTGCGCTTTGCGTATGAGCCGGACCGACTCATCTTGCATGGCGTCAGTTTTGAGGTGCCTGCCGGCAAAACCGTGGCGGTGGTGGGGCCCAGCGGCTCGGGCAAGAGCACACTGGCGCGGTTGATGTACCGCTTTTATGACGTTCAGCAAGGCACCATCACCATCGACGGGCAGGACATCCGGCGCGTCACGCAAGACTCGGTACGCCGCGCCATCGGCATCGTGCCGCAGGACACGGTGCTTTTCAACGACACCGTGGCCTACAACATTGCCTATGGCCACCCGGGGGCGAGCCAGGCACAGATCGAGGAGGCGGCGCAGGCGGCGCGCATCCACGGGTTCATCACCTCAACCCCCAAGGGCTACCAGACCATGGTGGGCGAGCGCGGGCTCAAGCTGAGTGGCGGCGAGAAGCAGCGGGTGGCCATTGCCCGCACGCTGCTGAAGAACCCGCCCATCCTCATCTTTGACGAAGCCACCAGCGCGCTGGACAGCGCCAACGAACGCGCCATCCAGGCCGAACTGCAGGGTGTGGCTCAGGGCAAGACCACGCTGGTCATCGCGCACCGGCTGAGCACCGTGGTCGATGTCCACGAGATCCTGGTCATGGAGGCTGGGCGTATCGTCGAGCGTGGCACCCATGCCGCGCTGCTCGCCCAGGGCGGGCAGTACGCCGAGATGTGGGCCTTGCAGAACGGCGGCCAGGACGGGGCGGGCGAAGCGGGGTTGCCGGTGGCCAGCGCCTAACATCGCGTCCGTGGACGTCAAATACCTCGAGGACTTTCAGGTCCTGGCCGAGACCCGCAGCTTCTCGCGTGCCGCAGCGCTGCGCCATGTGACCCAGCCGGCGTTCTCGCGGCGCATCAAGGCCATCGAGAACTGGCTGGGTGCCGACCTGATCGACCGAGGGCGCTTTCCCCTGGCGCTCACACCGGCGGGCGAGGCCTTTTTGGCCCATGCCAGCGACATGGTGCTGGCCCTCAAGCAGGCCCGCCAGCATGTGCGTGCCCAGGCCGTGAGTGGCGCCGACGTGGTGACCTTCGCCATGCCACACACCCTGGCCTTCACGTTCTTCCCGGCCTGGCTGACGGAGGTGCAAAGCCGTTTCGGCATCCAGATGCACTCGCGCCTGTCCGCACAGAACGTGCATGACGCGGTGGTGCAGCTGACCGAGGCCAACTGCGACCTGCTGCTGGCCTACCACCACCCGTCCAGCCCCATCGAGCTGGACCTGGCCCACTACGACATGCTGCTGCTGGGCGTGGAGACGGTGTCGGCCTTCAGCGCCCCCAATGACGATGGGCAGGCGCGCTACTCGCTGGCCGAGGCGCTGGCGGCGCGGCATGCGCTGCCTGAGGCCGACGCCGCGCTGGCCGGGGTATCTCCGGGTGGCGTGGCCCCAGACGAAGGCGATACCCGCCTGCCTTTTCTGGCCTACTCGCCGGCGGCCTACCTGTCGCACATTGCCGAGTTGCTGATCGAGCAGGCCGATGCGCAAGGCGTGCTGCGAACCACCTTCGACACCGACATGGCCGAAGTGCTGAAGGCGATGACTCTGGCTGGACACGGGCTGTCGTTTCTGCCGAAAAGCAGTGTCAAGCGCGAGCTTCAGACCCGCCGCCTAGTGAATGCGGGCGGGCCGCAGATGGACCTGGAGATCCGCCTCTACCGGCAGCGTGAGCACCCCACCCGCACGCCCAAGTCTGCTGCAGCGCGGCTATGGGCCAATTTGGCGGCCCAAGACTGACGCCCTAGGGTTTTCATCCAATCGTTATGCAAACCTTGCATAGCGGCAGCCAAAAACGGCATTGGCCTTGCGTCAGGCTCATCAATACAGTTCGGCCCGCATCAGCACAGCAATGCCACGAGCAAGGTCGCCATGTCTTACCCCTACAAGGTCGATGTCACCGCAGTCCAACCCGGCGCTGCGCTAGGGGCTGTTCGGCTGGAGCACGACTTCCTGGGCGAAAAGCCCATCCCGGCCAGTGCCTACTGGGGCATCCACACCGCCAGGGCCGTTGAGAACTTTCCGATCTCTGGCATTTCGGTATCTGCGTTTCCGGATCTCATTCGTGCCCTGGGTTTCGTCAAGAAGGCCTGCGCCAGGGCCAATGCCAGGCTGGGCGTCATCAACGAGGCCCGTCGCCGTGCCATTGCGGCGGCCTGTGACGAGCTGATCGCAGGGGAGCTGCATGAGCAGTTTGTGGTGGACGTGATCCAGGGCGGTGCGGGCACCTCCACCAACATGAATGCCAACGAGGTGATTGCCAACCGCGCACTGGAATTGATGGGTTATGCGCGGGGCCAGCACGAGCACCTGCACCCCAACGACCATGTGAACGCCTCGCAAAGCACCAATGACGTGTACCCCACGGCGCTGCGGGTGGCGCTGTGGAGCGCCATCGACCGCCTGATTGCGGCCTTGCGCACCTTGCGCATGGGCTTCGAGGCCAAGGCCGACGAGTTCAAGGACGTGCTGAAGATCGGACGCACCCAGTTGCAGGACGCGGTGCCCATGACCCTGGGCCAGGAGTTCCTGGCCTTTGCCGTGATGCTGGGTGAGGACGAACAGCGTCTGGCCGAGGCCCGCGCCTTGATTGAAGAGGTGAACCTGGGTGCCACCGCCATCGGCACGGGCGTCAACGCGCCCGTGGGCTACGCCGAGCTGGCTTGCCGCTACCTGGCCGAGGAAAGCCGCATCCCGGTGCGCAAGGCGGCCAACCTGGTGGAGGCCACGCAGGACACGGGGGCCTTTGTGCAGCTGTCGGGCGTGCTCAAGCGGGTGGCCACCAAACTCAGCAAGATCTGCAACGACCTGCGGCTGCTGTCCAGCGGGCCACAGGCGGGCTTTGGCGACATCAGGCTGCCGGCTCGCCAGGCGGGTTCGTCCATCATGCCGGGCAAGGTGAACCCGGTGATCCCCGAGGTGGTGAACCAGGTGGCGTTTGAGGTGATTGGCAACGACGTGACCATCACCATGGCCAGCGAAGCGGGCCAACTCCAGTTGAACGCGTTTGAGCCGATCATGGCCTGGAGCCTGTTCAAGAGCATCGAGCACCTGAGCCGCGCCTGCCTGACCCTCAACACCAACTGCGTGGCCGGCATCGAGCCCAACACCGAGCTGCTGCGCCGCCGGGTGCGCGAGTCGGTGACCCTGGTCACAGCCCTCAACCCGCTGATCGGCTACGAGCGCGCGGCCCAGATTGCCAAGGCGGCGCTGGCCACCGGCCTGCCCATTGGCGAGGTGGCCGAGCAACTGAACATCCTGAGCAGCCGACAGGTCGACGCGCTGCTCATTCCGAGTACCCTGACCCAACCCAGAACCCAGGCGGCCGGGGCCTTGCCCCAGCCAGACAAAGACCCGGTCTGCTCAGGGTAAGTCGCGGGGTCTGGGGAGCAAGGCGTTCATAGAATGGCTCGCACACCGAAACCCAGCAGAAGCCGGACAACCGCGACAAGGTGATGGCGGAGACGCCGTAATTTTTCAACTGATCAACGTCAAGGAGTGACCATGAAGAAGCAACTACTCGCGCTGACGGCAGCCCTCGTGGCCGCCGCCGCTGTGGCGCAGACCCCTGCACCCGCGCCCGCCGCAGCCCCGACGGTGGACACGCTCACCAAGATCCGTCAGGCCAACAAGATCATCATGGGCGTACGTGATTCGTCGGGCCTGCTGTCCTACGCCCTCGGCGGTGGCCAGTACGGTGGTTTGCACGTGAACCTGTGCCAAGAGATCATCAACGAGATCAAGCGCAAGCAGAACATGCCCAATCTGCAGGTCGAGTACATGTCGGTTACCTCGCAGAACCGCATTCCGCTGATGCAGAACGGCACGATCGACATCGAGTGCGGTTCGACCACCAACAACCGAGCCCGCCAGGAGCAGGTGGCTTTCGCCCTCACCACCTTCGTTACCGAAGTGCGAATGGCCGTCAGGGCCAACTCGGGCATTACCTCGATCGCCCAGCTCAACGGCCGCAATGTGGTCACCACCAGCGGCACCACTTCGGTGCAGACCCTGCGCCGCCACGAGCGCGCCGGCGGTGTTGACTTCAAGGAAGTGTTTGGCAAAGACCACGCCGAGAGCTTCCTGCTGCTGGAGTCGGGCCGGGCCGATGCCTTCGTGATGGACGACTACATCCTGGCTGGCAACATCGCCAACAGCCGCACCCCGGCTGACTTCCGTGTGGTTGGCGAAGTGCTGAACGTCGAGCCGATCGCCATCATGATGCGCAAGGATGATCCAGCCTTTAAGCGCGCCGTCGATGACGAGATCCGCGCCATGTTCCGTGACGGCCGCTTCACCGCGCTGTACAACAAGTGGTTCATGCAGCCCATCCCACCGCGCAACCAGAGTGCTGGCGTGCCCATGCCCGAGGCGCTGCGCATCGTGATGACCAACCCCAACGACCAGCCGATGGAAGCCTACAACCGTCGCTGATCGAGGTGGCTTGAAGGTGCGTTCCTGACCGGGGATGCACCTGATGCGACAAGCCCGCAGCCCGGTGGTCTGCGGGCTTTCTTTTTGGCGTGGTTGTTGCTACAACCCAAACGACTAGTTCTGGACAACAACGTGTGCAGGAGGGGCCCCAATGGGTGATGGATGGAGGTGGCAGGTGTTTCTGCAGGACAACGGGGCCGGCACCACCTATCTCGAATGGATGTTCTCGGCCTGGGGCTGGACGCTGTCGGTCGCGCTCTGCGCTTTGGTGGTGGCCTTGTCTGTGGGGTCTGCTATGGGCACCATCCGCACGGTACCGAACAAGGCCCTGGCCTTCTTGGGCAATGCGTGGGTGGAGCTGTTCCGCAACATTCCCCTGCTGGTGCAGATCTTCATCTGGTACCACGTCATCCCCGCCATCATTCCGCCCATGAAGAACCTGCCCGGGTTCGTACTCGTGGTGTTTGCGCTGGGCTTCTTCACCTCGGCGCGGATTGCCGAGCAGGTGAAGGCAGGCATCCAGGCCTTGCCGCGCGGCCAGCGCTACGCAGGGCTCGCAGTCGGCTTCACGCTGCCACAGACCTACCGGTACGTGCTGCTGCCCATGGCGTTTCGCATCATCATCCCGCCGCTCACAAGCGAGTCGATGAACATCATCAAGAACTCGTCGGTCGCGTTTGCGGTGTCGATTGCCGAACTCACCCTGTTCGCCATGCAGGCGCAGGAAGAGACCTCCCGCGGGATCGAGGTCTACCTGGCGGTGACGACCTGTTACATGATCTCGGCGTTTGCCATCAACCGAATCATGGCCTTTGTGGAGCGGCGCGCGCGGGTGCCAGGCTTCATTTCCAGCGGCGCTGTCGGGGGAGGGCACTGACATGTTCGGACTCGACCTCTCCTTCTACACCTGGGACCTGATCTCCAAGTTCGTCCTCAAGGGGCTGTGGTTCAGCATCCAGTTGACCGTGATTGCCACGCTGGGCGGCATCTTCTTTGGGACCCTGCTGGCGCTGATGCGCCTGTCAGGCAAGAGCTGGCTGGTGTGGCCTGCCACCATCTATGTGAACGGCATGCGCTCCATCCCCCTGGTGATGGTGATCCTTTGGTTCTTCCTGCTGATCCCCTTCCTGATCGGCAAGTCCATCGGGGCCGAGCTCTCGGCCATCATCACCTTCACCGCATTCGAGGCCGCGTACTTCTCCGAGATCATGCGGGCCGGCATCCAGTCCATTCCCAAGGGGCAGGTGCACGCCGGGCAGGCCCTGGGCATGACCTACAAGCAGAACATGAGTCTGGTCATCCTGCCGCAGGCCTTTCGCAACATGCTGCCGGTGCTGCTGACCCAGACCATCATCCTGTTCCAGGACACCTCGCTCGTCTATGCCATTGGCGCCTATGACATGCTCAAGGGCTTTGAAATCGCGGGCAAGAACTATGGCCGTCCGATCGAGGCCTATCTGGCTGCGGCGGTGGTCTACTTCATCATCTGTTTCTCGCTGTCGTACGTGGTGAAGCGGCTGCAGCAGAAGATCGCCATCATTCGATAAGAGGGACGCACGAGCATGATTGAGATCAAGAACGTTTCCAAGTGGTACGGCCCCACCCAGGTGCTGAACAACTGCAATGTCAGCATCAACAGGGGGGATGTGGTGGTGGTGTGCGGACCATCAGGTTCCGGCAAATCCACCCTCATCAAGACCGTCAATGCGCTCGAGCCCTTCCAGAAGGGAGAGATCTTCGTGGATGGGGTGCCCCTGCACGACCCCAGCACCGATCTGCCCAAGCTGCGCAGCCGGGTGGGCATGGTGTTCCAGCACTTTGAACTGTTCCCCCACTTGTCGGTGACCGAGAACCTGACCATCGCCCAGATCAAGGTGTTGGGGCGCACGCCTGACGAAGCGAAGACGCGCGGGCTCAAGATGCTGGACCGCGTAGGCCTGATGGCGCACAAGGACAAGTTTCCTGGCCAATTGTCTGGTGGTCAGCAGCAGCGCGTGGCCATTGCCCGCGCCCTGTCGATGGACCCGATCGTCATGCTGTTTGACGAGCCGACGTCGGCTCTTGACCCGGAGATGGTGGGCGAGGTGCTCGATGTCATGGTCACCCTGGCCAAGGAGGGCATGACCATGATGGTGGTGACGCACGAGATGGGCTTTGCCCGCAAGGTGGCCAGCCGCGTGATCTTCATTGACGTGGGTGGCCGCATCCTGGAGGACTGCTCGAAGGACGAGTTCTTCTCGCACCCCGAAAACCGTCAGGACCGCACCAAGGACTTTCTCAACAAGATCCTGCAGCACTGAGGCGCGTTGCACGCTGCCAAAGCGCCCTGCGGGGCGCTTTTTCTTGGCGGCCCGTCTTTTCGGCGGTGCAGCCCACTCGCCAAAATGTCGATATGACCGATCAGATCACCCTCACCCGTCCCGACGACTGGCACCTGCACGTGCGGGACGGTGCCGCCATGCAATCGGTGGTGCCGCACACGGCGCGCCAGTTTGGCCGAGCCATCATCATGCCCAACCTGCGCCCGCCAGTGACAACGGCGCAGGCGGCGGCTGAGTACAAGGCCCGCATTCAGGCCGCAGTGCCTGAGGGGTTGACATTCGAGCCGCTGATGACGCTCTACCTCACTGACAACTTGCCGCCCGACGAGATCCGCCGGGCCAGGGAGGCGGGTGTGGTGGCGTGCAAACTCTATCCGGCCGGAGCCACCACCAACAGCGATGCGGGCGTCACGGATTTGCGCAAGACCTACAAAACGCTTGAAGCGATGCAGCGCGAGGGCGTCTTGCTGCTGATTCACGGTGAGGTGACTGATGCCGACATCGACCTCTTCGACCGAGAGGCGGTGTTCATCGACACGAAGCTCATTCCGCTGCGGCGCGATTTTCCTGGGCTGAAGATCGTTTTCGAGCACATCACCACCCGAGAAGCGGCGCAGTACGTCGCGTCGGCAGGCCCCGAGACAGCCGCCACCATCACCGCGCACCACCTGCTCTACAACCGCAATGCCCTGTTCACCGGCGGTGTGCGCCCGCATTACTACTGCCTGCCCGTACTCAAGCGCGAAGCGCATCGACAAGCCTTGGTGCAGGCCGCCACGTCAGGCTCGCCCAAGTTCTTTCTGGGAACCGACAGCGCCCCGCATGCCGCCCATCTGAAGGAGCATGCGGTGGGTTGCGCCGGCTGCTACACCGCCCTCACGGCACTCGAGCTGTACGCCGAGGCATTCGATACGGCCGGGGCCTTGGACAGGCTCGAGGCGTTTGCCAGTTTCCACGGCGCTGACTTCTACGGCCTGCCAAGAAACACCGGTCGTGTGACCCTGCGTCGCGAAGCCCTGGCCGTGCCCGAGGCAGTGCCATTTGGCGAGGGCAGCGTCAAGCCCTTGCGAGGCGGCGAAACCCTGGCGTGGCGGATGGTCTAGCTGCGGGCCCGCCGCCCGACTGGGGCGCGCCATGGCTCAGGCCCTATGCCCATGTCGGTCAGGGTGTGGCGGGTGACTGGCAGGCCGGTGTGCCCCTGCCCGAGGCGCTCAACCGGGCTGCCGATCAGCTTCAGGCTGCCATTCGGTTCGCCGCCCAGCCCGGCCCCATGTCTGCTGCCCGCTACGAGCAGGCCATTGCCGTGGCTGGGGTGGTGCCCACGCGCGAGTGCTGGCATGACTTCTTCAATGGCCTCGTGTGGCTTTGCTTTCCGCACATCAAGCGCGCGCTGAACCGCTTGCAAGTGGACGCCCTCGCCATTGGCGACCCGACAGCGGCCCCGGCTGGGCAGCGCAGCCCGCGCGGCCCGCTGCGCGATGCGCTGACCATCTTCGACGAGAACGCCGTGTTCCTGGACGCAGCTTCGTCGGCGCTGCTCCAGTCGCTGCGTGACCACGATTGGCCTGCGGTGTTCGCCAGGCCGGTCGAACACTGGCACGACATCCGGGTGACGGTGTTCGGGCATGCGCTGCTGGACCAGCTGCGCCAGCCTCGCCTGAACCTGACCGGGCACCTTTGGCTGGGCTCACGCCCGCCGCTGGCCTCTGAGCTGCTGGCGCGCACCCACCGCACACCGCTGGTCTTGATGGGCATTCCCGGTTGGGCAATCCATGCCGGGCTGACGGTCGATCTCACCGACGCCTCGATCTTTCGTCCCCGTCGGCACCGTCCGGCAGGCCTTGAGCGCCCAGGCGGATAATTGGCCCCGGTAAAGTAGGCCAGACCGTCGCTGGTGCAAAGATGGAAACATCGCACTGGAGGAAGGTCCGGACTGCACAAGGCAGCGTAGGAGGTAATACCTCTCCACCGCGAGGTGCGGATCAGAGCAACAGAGACGAGCCAGTTCAGTCTGGGTGAAACGGGCAATCTCTACGCGCAGCAACACCAAATAGGCCAGCGTCGACGTGACCTGCTGAGCTGGCGGGTAGGTGGCACCGAGCCGGGCGCGTGAGCCCCGGCCCAGATGAATGACGGTCACACTCCGGGCGAAAGCCCAGGGTGCACAGAATCCGGCCTATCGGCCTGCTTTACCTTTTTCTGTGCGCGTCGCGCACAGCGATCAATGCGTATCGACGCTGCGGTCGATGCCGGCGTCGCGCTCGGCCTGCTCGTCCATCTGGGCTTGCAGCTTGCCGCCCATCATCATCACCCAGGTCAGAAAGCCGCCGACAAACACGGTCGGGACGATCAACAGCAGCCAGTTGGTCATGAGGTTTCTCCTTGAGGCAATGATGGCTGGATGTGGCCCAGTTTGCCAACTGCCAGAAAGAAGCCCAGCGCACCTTGGGGCTGTTGTGGGATTGGGGAGGCACTGGCTGCGCCCCACGGGGCTGCATGGACTTCCTCAGACTGCACTTTCAGTCCTCACTGCAAGTCTTTCATTTAGAACATTTTTTTATTCCTCCAGTGTTCAAAAATCAACGCTAAGCCTTTGATTTGATTGAAATTTTTTGCCCTCGACCCTTGACCCGTTCATCGGCAGGCCCTAAAGTGGTGAAAAGTGGTGATTAGTGGGTTTTTGTGAGATTCCCACTTTTGATCGGGGTGGCTTCAACCAACAGGGCGCTGGCGTATGTTTCAAGGGGCATCGGCTTTGGCACTGGACGCGAAAGGGCGTCTGGCCGTGCCTGCCCGCCACCGTGATGTGCTGGCTGCCACCGCTGCGGGCCAGTTGACCATCACCAAGCACCCGGAAGGCTGTCTGTTGCTGTTCCCTCGTCCGGAGTGGGAGAAGTTCCGTGACAAGGTGGCTGCACTGCCGATGACGGCGCAGGGCTGGAAACGCATCTTTCTCGGCTACGCCATGGATGTGGAGATTGACGCGGCTTCGCGTGTGCTGATTGCGCCTGAACTGCGTACCGCCGCAAGCCTGGGCAAGGACGTGATCCTTCTGGGCATGGGCAGCCACTTTGAATTGTGGGACGTGGCTGCCCATCAGGCGCAGGAAGAGCGCACCAAGGCGCAAGGGCTGCCAGCGGCTCTGGCGGATTTTTCGTTCTGACGGCTGACGTGTTCCCGGTGCCCCTTGAACCTGACTCACACCACCGTGTTGCTGTCCGAAGCGGTGGACGCACTTCGCCCCGCAGCCAGCGCCTCGCCACAGACCTACCTGGACGGGACCTATGGGCGGGGGGGGCACAGCCGGTTGTTGCTGTCCCGCATGGGGCCCCAGGATCGCCTGATCGCTTTCGACAAGGATCAGGCGGCTCTGGCAGATGCGGCGCGGGTTCAAGACCCGCGCTTTGCCATGGTGCACAGCTCCTTCGCGGACATGGCGGTCGCCCTGGAGCGGTTTGGCGTTCAGCGCGGGCAGGTGCACGGCGTGCTGCTGGATCTGGGCATCAGCTCGCCACAGGTGGACGATGCTGAACGCGGTTTCAGCTTCCGCTTCGATGCGCCGCTGGACATGCGCATGGATCAGTCGCACGGGACAAGCGCGGCAGATTTCCTTGCCGTCGCCACGGCCCACGACATTGCGCGCGTCCTGCGCGACTATGGCGAAGAGCGCTTCGCCGGCCCGCTGGCAAGAGCCATCGTCGAGCTTCGCGAGAGTGGCCGCCAAGTACGGCGCACCAGTGAGCTGGCTGCCCTTTGCGAACGGGTCATTCGCCGCCGGGAACCTGGCCAGCACCCGGCCACCCGCAGCTTCCAGGCGCTGCGCATCGAGGTCAATCACGAGCTGGACGATCTTCAAGCAGGGTTGGCGGCCGCTCTGGCGTGGCTGGCGCCACAGGGAAGGCTGGTGGTGATCAGCTTTCACTCGCTCGAGGACCGCATGGTCAAGCGCTTCATCGCCCGTCATGCCAGGCATGAGGTGGATCGCCGCGCTCCTTTTGCTGAACCGCTGCCTCTGATGCTGCGCGAAGTGGCACGGGTGCGGCCGGGCGAGGCCGAGGTTGCCGCCAATCCGCGTTCACGCTCGGCGGTGATGCGGGTGGCGGAGCGCACAGCAGTGCCGTGGCCTGATGCTGGCCAGGTGGAGGGGCGGCGATGACCCGCCTGAATCTTGCCTTGGTGCTGCTTCTGGTCGCAAGCAGCCTGTACCTGGTGCGTACCACCTACGAAGCTCGACGTCTGTACACCGAGCTCGAACGTGCAAACGCCGAGGCGCGTCGTCTGGACACCGAGCTCGACCGGCTGCAGGTTGAAAAACGTGCTCAAGCCACGCCTCTTCGTGTGGAGAAGCTGGCGCGGGATCAGCTTCAGATGCGAGCCGCCACGCCAGGCAACACCGTATATGTCAAGGAGGCGGGTGCCGGAGCCAGTGCCAACCTACCGACGGGTTCGGCTGGAGGGCGTCCATGACCTCCCGGTCCGATTCGCCCGGTATGGCGACGACGACAGGTGGAGCGGGACATTCGCCAGGTTCGGTACGTGCAGTGCTTTATGCCACCAGCCCCCTGTTGGCGTCGAGGACCCCAGCTTGGCGCAGCAAGTTTCTGGTGGCCTGCATGGCTGCTGGGTTTGCAGTGCTGCTGGGGCGCGCCGCATGGGTTCAAGTGATCGGGTCTGACTTCTATCAGCGCCAGGGCGAGATTCGTTTCGCGCGCACCCTGGAGTTGCCGGCCAACCGGGGGCGTGTGCTGGACCGCAACGGGATCATCCTGGCCTCCAGCGTGCCGGCGCCCTCCATCTGGGCCATCCCGGAGGACGTGGACACCAAGAGCGAGGACGGTCGGGTCAAGGTGAGGCGCCTCGCCCAATTGCTGGAGATGCCGCTGGAGACGCTTCGCCTCAAGCTGGCGGTGGATGACGAGGAAGAGCGCAAGTTCGTCTGGCTTAAGCGCCAGGTGGACGAGGGCGTGGCCCAGGAGATCGCTGCCCTGGGCATCAAGGGCGTTTATCAGCGCAAGGAGTACAAGCGGCAGTACCCAGAGGGCGAGGCCGCTGCCCATGTGGTGGGGTTCACCAACATCGAAGACGTGGGGCAGGAGGGCATCGAGCTTTCCTTTCAGAAGCAACTGGCCGGCCGGCCGGGCTCTCGCCGGGTCATCAAGGACCGTCTCGGACGGGTGGTCGAGGACGTCGGGCAGATCGTGCCTCCGCAGGATGGCCAGGACATCCAGTTGTCCATTGATTCCAAGGTCCAGTTCTTCGCTTTCCAGAAGTTGCGTGACGCTGTAATCGCCAACAAGGCCAAGGCCGGCAGCGCGGTGGTGCTGGATGCCGTGACGGGCGAGGTGCTGGCACTGGCCAACTACCCGAGCTTCACGCCTGACAAGCGGCAGAACTTGTCTGGCGCCCAGCTCCGCAACCGTGCCCTGACCGACACCTTCGAGCCTGGGTCGACCATGAAGCCCTTCGTGGCAGCGCTGGCCCTTGAGGCAGGCAAGGTCAAGCCAAGTACGGTCATCCAGACTGCACCCGGCAGGTTGCAGATGGCAGGGTTCACCATCAACGACGCACATCCCCATGGCGCCTTGACGGTAGAGGAAGTGATCCAGAAGTCCAGCAACGTCGGCACGGTCAAGATGGCCATGCAGATGCAACCCCGGGAAATGTGGGAGATGTATTCCCAGGTGGGGTTCGGACAGAAGCCGCAGATGCAGTTCCCTGGCGTCGTCACTGGGCGGCTGCGTCCCTACAAGAGCTGGAAGCCGATTGAGCAGGCAACCATGAGCTACGGATACGGCTTGTCCGCCTCCTTGTTCCAGATTGCCCAGGCCTACACCGTGTTTGCACGCGATGGCCAGCTCACGCCCGTCACCATGCTCAAGCGCGACGGCGCAGTTGGCGGCCCGCAGGTGATGAGTGCTGGGACTGCGCGAGAGGTGCGGCGCATGCTGCAGCTTGCCGCTGGCCCTGGCGGTACGGCGCCTCAGGCACAGACGATGGGGTACTCCGTGGGCGGCAAGAGCGGCACTGTGCGCAAACAGGAGGGCAAGGGCTACGCTGACAAGAAGTATCGGTCGTGGTTTGTGGGCATGGCCCCGATTGAGCAGCCGCGCATCATCGTGGCCGTGATGGTCGACGAGCCTAGCAACGGCGTGTTCTACGGCGGTGCAGTGTCTGGGCCGGTGTTCAGCGACGTGGTGCAACAGACCCTGCGCATGATGGCGGTACAACCTGATCTGGCGGTCAAGCCACAGGTTGTGGCGCGCAGGGTGCAGGGTGTGGACGAGAGCTTCTGATGAACGCCACATCCGGGCCACTTTCGTCGTTCGATCCGCAGTCCGCTGTGGGATGGCTGCGTGCGCGGGGTGTTCGCCGTCTGGTGGCCGACAGTCGGCAGGTGGTTCCGGGGGATGCATTCATCGCTTGGCCCGGCTTCGTGCAGGATGGGCGGCGGTTTGTGCCAAACGCACTGGCAGCTGGCGCCGTAGCTGCTGTGGTGGAGGCCGAGGGCGCCGATGAGTTTGGCTTTGATGCCAGCAATGTGTTGCCCCTATTGGCGCTCAAAGCGAAGGCGGGTGAGCTGGCCAGCGCTTTCGAGGGCGAGCCGAGTCGGGATCTGGATGTGGTGGCGGTCACGGGCACCAACGGCAAGACTTCCACGGCCTGGTGGACTGCCCAGGCGCTGTCGGCGGCAGGGGTGTCCTGTGGCCTCGTCGGCACCCTCGGGATTGGCCGTCCGGGCGTCCTGAGCCAGACGGGCCTCACCACCCCAGATCCCATCACCTTTCAACGGGCGCTAGGCGAATTTGCCGGCGTGGGCATGCGGGCATGCGCAATTGAGGCGTCCTCCATCGGTTTGGTGGAGCACCGACTGAATGGCACCCGCATTGCGGTCGCCCAGTTCACGAACTTCACCCAGGACCACCTGGACTATCACGGCAGCATGACCGCGTACTGGCGAGCCAAGGCCATGCTGTTCGACTGGCCAGGCTTGAAGGCTGCCGTGGTCAATGTTGGTGATCCGAAGGGCGCTGAGCTGGCCCAGATGCTCGCTGAGCGGCCCGGGTTTCGCCTGGTGCCGTACTTTGCCGGACCAGGGCCCGTACCAGCCCGGCAGGCCGCATGGTGGACGCAAGGTCTCGTGGCCCAGGACATTCGCCACGACGGTAGCGGCCTGACCTTTGACGTGATCGAGGCCGGGCAGCGTGCTTCGGTGCAGACCCGGCTGGTCGGAGACTTCAATGCCGCCAACCTTCTCGCGGTGCTTGGGGCGTTGCGCTGCCTGGACATCAGCCTCCTGGACGCGGTGAAGGCCCTGAGGTCGCTTGCCGCTGTGCCCGGACGCATGGAGCGTGTGGCAGTGGACACCGCTGATCCCCGACCTGAGGTGGTGGTCGACTACGCCCATACCCCCGATGCCCTGCAGAAGGCACTGCTGGCCTTGCGCCCGCTTGCAAAAGCCCGGGGTGGCGCATTGAGGGTGGTGTTGGGTTGTGGCGGCGATCGCGACCGCAGCAAGCGGCCATTGATGGGATCGGTTGCCGCGCAAATGGCAGATCAGGCCTGGTTGACCAGCGACAACCCGCGGAGTGAAGACCCCGCCGTCATTGCGCAGCAAATGCTTGAAGGCATCGACGCCAGCGCGCGCGCTGGTCGGGTGATATTGGATCTTGACCGGGCTTCCGCCATTCGCCGCGCGGTTCATCAATGCACCGCCAGGGACGTCGTGCTGCTGGCGGGGAAGGGGCATGAAACCTATCAGGACGCAGGCGGAATCCGCACGCCGTTCTCGGACGTTGTGCAGGCCGACGAGGCGCTTCGCACCTGGCGCCATCAGGAGGGCGCGCCATGATGATGAGCCTCCAGCAAGCCTTCGACCTGCTGGCATCGCACTACCCGGGGATCCGTTTGGTGGGCAGTGGCGACACACCCATCCATCGTGTGCACACCGACACTCGCAGCCTGCAGGTGGGCGATCTGTTCGTGGCTCTCAAGGGGGACCGCTTCGATGCACACGACTTCATGTCCCAGGCCAAAGCCTCGGGTGCTGCCGCGGTGATGGGTGCCCGCGGCGTGGAGGCCTGTGGCCTGCCGGGGCTAGCCCTGCCTGCAGACACCGATATGGTGGAGGCGCTCGGGGCCCTGGCAGCCGCTTGGCGGGCCGGGTTGACGTTGCCCCTCATCGCGGTGACTGGCAGCAACGGCAAGACCACGGTCACCCAGATGATTGGCACCATCCTGCGGGCCTGGCATGGCAATGCGGCGCTGGCCACCGAGGGCAATTTCAACAACGCGATAGGTGTGCCGTTGACGTTGCTGAGGCTGCGCCCAAGTCATCGGGCGGCGGTTGTGGAACTCGGCATGAACCACCCGGGTGAGATTCGGCGGCTGACCGCCATGGCGCTGCCAACCGTGGCCCTCGTCAACAACGCTCAGCGCGAGCACCAGGAGTTCATGGCTTCCGTGGACGCAGTGGCGCGGGAGAACGCCAGTGTGTTCGACGGGCTGCCACCTGATGGCGTGGCAGTGTTCCCGGCGGATGAGCCGTTCTCCGACATGTGGCGCAACATCGCCACGGCGCCGTATGCGGATCGAAAGGTGCTCACCTTCGCTCTGGACGTACGCGCCGACGCACCTGGGGACATCAAAGGCCAGGCCCTCTGGGGCGAATCCGGTTGGAACCTGCACATCAGTGCTCCGACCGGAGAGGTGGACACCCGCCTGCGCATGGCTGGACGACACAATGCGCTCAATGCCCTGGCTGCCTGTGCCTGTGCAGTTTCTGCCGGCGCACCACTGACCTCC
>CAZRRW010000023.1:0-17762 GCA_964602505.1 uncultured Burkholderiaceae bacterium | reverse complement strand
GCACAGACCGACGCATTCCTCCAGGCAGTCCCCGCACACGTACCCGGGGGCATGGGCCAGTCGGCGGCGCATGAGTCGGCCCACCTGCATGCAAGCGGCGAGGCCACCTACACCGACGACATCGCCGAGGTGCAGGGCACCCTGCATGCGGCCCTGGGCCTGAGCACCCAGGCCCACGCCAAGGTGCTGGGGATGGATCTGGCCACCGTGCGCGCCATGCCAGGCGTGGTGGCGGTATTCACCGCCACGGACATTCCCGGCGCCAACGAGGTCGGCCCGATCGTGCACGATGACCCCATCCTGGCCGACGGCTTGGTGCAATACGTGGGCCAGCCCGTGTTTCTGGTGGTGGCCACCTCACATGACGCCGCCCGGCGTGCGGCGGCGCTGGCACGCAGCTGCGTGCGGTACGAGCCCCTGCCCGCCTATCTCACGCCCCAGGCGGCACATGAAGCGGGCCGTCATGTCATCCCGTCGATGCACTTGAAGCGCGAGGCCACTGCCCCCGTGGCCGAGGCCATCGCAAAGGCACCGCACCGCCTGCGTGGCGAGTTTGAAGCGGGGGGACAGGAGCAGTTCTACCTGGAGGGGCACATCTCCTACGCCCTGCCCAAGGAGAACAGCGAGTTGCATGTTCATTGCTCGACCCAGCACCCCACCGAGATGCAGCACACCGTGGCGCACGCACTGGGGTGGGCCAGCCACCAGGTGCGGGTGGAGTGCCGCCGCATGGGCGGGGGCTTTGGTGGCAAGGAAAGCCAGTCCGCCCTGTTCGCCTGCGCGGCGGCCGTGGCGGCCATCCGGCTGAAGCGGCCGGTCAAGCTGCGGGTCGACCGGGACGACGACTTCATGATCACCGGCCGCCGCCACTGCTTCTGGTACCGCTACGACGTGGGCTATGACGACGACGGGCGGGTGCTGGGCGCCGAGGTGAGCATGGTGTCGAGAGCCGGCTTCAGCGCCGATCTGTCGGGCCCAGTAATGACCCGAGCCCTGTGCCACTTCGACAACGCCTACTGGCTGCCCAATGTGAGCATGCAGGGGCACAGTGCGAAAACCAACACCCAGAGCAACACGGCCTTTCGGGGGTTTGGCGGGCCGCAGGGGGCCATCGCCATCGAGAACATCCTCGACTCCATCGCCCGACGGCTTGGCAAGGACTCGCTGGACGTCCGCAAGGCAAACTACTACGCCCGCGAGGGGCAAGCCACCCCCTACGGCCAGCCGGTGGAGGACAACATCATCCACGAGCTGACGGCAGAGCTGGAACAGCAAAGCGACTACCGGGCTCGGCGTCAGGCCATCCACCGCTTCAACGCCAACAGCCCAGTGCTCAAGAAGGGCCTGGCGCTCACCCCGGTGAAGTTCGGCATTTCCTTCAACGTGGCGCATTTCAACCAGGCGGGCGCGCTGGTGCATGTGTACACCGACGGCTCGGTGCTGGTGAACCACGGCGGCACCGAAATGGGCCAGGGCCTGAACACCAAGGTGGCCCAGGTGGTGGCCCAGGAACTGGGCATCTCGCTTGAGCGTGTGCGCGCCACCGCCACCGACACCCACAAGATCGCGAACACCTCGGCCACTGCCGCCTCCACCGGCAGCGACCTGAATGGCAAGGCCGCACAGGCGGCTGCGCGAACCATCAAGGCCAGGCTGAATGAGTTTGCGCAGGGCAAGTACGGCACCAGCTGGCAGGCCGTGCCCTTCGAGCAGGTGGTGGCCGACGCCTACCTGGCGCGGGTGCAGCTGTGGAGCGACGGCTTCTACGCCACGCCCAAGATCCACTGGAACCGCGAAACCATGTCCGGGCACCCCTTTTTCTACTTCGCCTACGGCGCCGCCGTGGCCGAGGTGCTGGTGGACACACTGACCGGCGAGTGGCGCTGCCTGCGTGCGGACGTGCTGCATGACGCCGGCCAGTCGCTGAACCCGGCACTGGACATCGGGCAGGTCGAAGGCGCCTTCATCCAAGGCATGGGCTGGCTGACGATGGAGGAACTGGTCTGGCACCCACTGGACGGCAGCCCCAGGGCGGGCATGCTGATGACCCACGCGCCCAGCACCTACAAGATCCCCACCGCCAACGACACGCCCGACGTGTTCAACGTAGCCTTGTGGGGCGACGGCATCAAGCAACCCAACCGGGAAGACACGATTGGCCGCTCCAAGGCGGTGGGCGAGCCCCCGCTGCTGCTGCCCTTCAGCGTGTTCTATGCCATCCGTGACGCCATCTCTGCCGTGGGCGACCATAGGGTGGACCCGCCGCTTGACGCACCTGCCACGAGCGAGCGCATCCTGAAGGCGGTGACGGCGGTTCGTAACGGGCCGGCGCATTGACTGGCCTGTCTCACGAGAGGCGGCAGGCGGCCGCGTGGCTGGATGAGAACCGGCACGCACTCTTGGTGACGGTGCGCAACCCGCGTGGCTCAGTGCCCCGGGACGAAGGCACCCGCATGGTGGTCACGGCCAACGCGGTGGCGGGCACCATTGGCGGCGGGCACCTGGAATGGCAAGCCATCGCGCGTGCGCGCGGCATGCTCCTGGACCTTGCTGCTGGCGGGACACCTGCGCTGCCGCTCACCGAGCACCGCGCTCTAGGCCCCAGCCTGGGGCAGTGCTGCGGGGGGGCGCTGGATCTCGTCTTCGAGCCATTGAACCCGCAGACCCTGGCCGCATGGCCAGAACCGGCACCCTGGTTCCACCTTCAGCTATATGGCGCGGGGCACGTGGGCCGCGCAGTGGTCAATGCCCTCTCCGCCTTGGCATGCCACATCGACTGGGTGGACGAGCGCGACGACGAGTTCCCCATGCCGCTGGTTGGGCTGCACGAGGCGTGCACCCGGGCCAAGGTACGCAAGGTGTGCGTCGACGCGGTAGAGGCCGAGGTGGCCCATGCGCCGCCCGGAGCCTTCTTCCTGATCATGACCCATCAGCACGACCTGGACCTGCGCATCACCGAAGCGGCGCTTCGGCGGGGCGATGCAGGCTTTGTTGGCCTGATTGGCTCGAAGACCAAGCGCGGCCGGTTTGAGCATCGGCTCCTGGCACGCGGTGCGCCCCCCGACACCCTGGCCAGGCTGACCTGCCCGGTGGGGCTGCTGCCCTCGTATGGGGCTTTGGGCAAGGACCCGGCCGTCATTGCAGCCGGTGTGGCCGCGCAGCTGCTTCAGGTGGCACAGGGCCGACAGACAGCCGACGGACCGTTGGCGCTGGCTGCCGCTTCGACCGTGGACCAGGCGCGAGCCCTCAGATCAGCAGCAGAGCCCGGAAGTCGTTGACGTTGGTGAAGGTGGGACCGGGCGACAGCAGGTCCCCCAGACGATCAAAAAAGCCCGCAGCGTCATGCGCTGCCAGGGCGGCCGCAGGCGTCAGACCGGCCGATTGCGCGCGCGCCAGGGTGTCTGGCGTGATCCACGCCCCTGCATGGGGGCCCGTGCCGTCAATGCCATCGGTGTCGGCGGCCAGGCCCCAGACCTGGGGCGCTCCCTGCAGGGCGATGGCACAGCTCAGCAGAAACTCGACCGCCCGGCCACCGTACCCCGGCGGGCCATGCTCAGGCCGCACCGTGACCGTGGTTTCGCCCCCACTCAGGACGACACACGGCTTGCTGAAGGCCGCCCGTGGGCCTGCGTGGGCGGCCGCTTCACGGGCCAGCGCGGCATGCACCTGGCCGACGTCGCGCGACTCGCCTTCCATCTCGTCACTCAGCACATAGGCCCTCAGCCCGGCGTGCTCGGCCAAGGCTGCTGCGGCATCCAGGCTCATGCGGGGTGTGGCCACCATCGACAGGGCATGGCCCTGCAAGCGCTCATCCCCAGGCTTCGGAGTCTCGAACGCACCGCTTTGCAACCCGGCTCGCGCCGCCGCCGGGATGTCAATGCGGTAGCGCTCCAGAATGGCCAGGGCGTCCGCGCAGGTCGTGGTGTCGGGCACCGTCGGGCCACTGGCAATCACAGCCGGGTCATCGCCTGGCACATCGCTGATGGCGAGCGTCACCACCCGCGCGGGCCAGCACAGGGCCGCCAGGCGCCCACCCTTGACGGCGGACAGGTGCTTGCGCACGCAGTTCATTTCGCCGATGGCTGCTCCGCTCATCAGCAGTGCGCGGTTGATGGCCTGCTTGTCCACCAGTGTCAGCCCGTCGGCTGGCGCGCTCAGAAGCGCGGAGCCGCCTCCGGAGATCAGACACAGCACCAGATCGTCCGTACTCAGGCCCTGAGTCAGGGCCATGAGGCGTTGCGTGGCATTGAGGCCGGCTTCGTCGGGTACCGGGTGGGCCGCTTCCACCACCTCGATGCGCGCACTCCCCAGGCGCTGCCGCTCGGCGTACGCGGGGGGCACATGGCCGTAGCGAGTGATGACCAGACCCGAGAGTGGCGCATCGGCGGGCCAGAACTCGTCCACCGCCTGTGCCATCGCACCCCCGGCCTTGCCTGCGCCCAGCACCAGGGTGCGCCCACGCCCGCCGGGGGGCGGTGGCAGATGCCCAGCCAGGCTGTGTAACGGGTCCGCCGCCGCCACAGCGGCGTGGTACAGCGCCGCCAGGAACCCACGCGGGTCTGCCTGGACCGACTGCGGGGACGAGAAGTGACCCTGGGGCAGGCCCATCTCAGGGCTTGGGCGGCGCGGAGGCCTTCTCACTCCAGAGCACACCACCGGTTGCCCAGTCCGAGCGCTTGACGTCGGTGAGGATGATGTCCACCGAGTCTGGCGAACCGCCCAGGGTGGCAACGACGGCGTCGGTCACGGCCTTGACCAGGTTGCGCTTCTGCTCGGGCGTACGGCCTTCGAACATTTCGATGTGGATGCTGGGCACGGATGGGTCTCCTGTGGGTCACTGGGTGGGTGCGCCCGCCTTGAACCAGGCCGCCACGGCCTGACGCTCGGCTTCGGTGATGCCGGTGGCATTGTTCATCGGCATCTGCCGGGTGACCACCACCTGCTGGTACACATTCTGGGCGTGTTTGGCCACCAGCTCCGGGGTGTGCAGTTGCACGCCCTTCTGGGCATTGGCCGCGTTGTGGCACATCGCGCAGCGCTGGTCGAGGACGGCCCTGACCTGCGCAAACCCACCCGCTTCCGGCGTACTTGCGGCGGGGGCCGACGCGAGAACCGGCTTCGCGGCGACGGCGACGGCGACGGGGGCGAACAGGCGAACGGGCTTGCCGTCGCGGTCGGCCATAAACACCATGAGGCCAACCAGAAGGCCCGCCACCAGGAACACCAGCCCGGGCTGTGCCCGCTGGGTGTGGCGCTGCACGAACCAGGTGCGGATGAGTGCCCCGATCAGCATCAGCCACACCAGCACCAGCCAGTTGTGCGGGTGGGTGTAGACCATGCTGTAGTGGTTGCTGAGCATGGCAATCAGCACCGGGAGCGTGAAGTAGGTGTTGTGCACGCTGCGCTGCTTGCCGCGCTGGCCGTGGATGGCGGTGACCGGCTGACCCGCCGCCAGTTCTGCGATCACCTTCTTCTGGCCCGGAATGATCCAGAAGAACACGTTGGCACTCATCATGGTGCCGATCATGGCGCCGATGATGAGGAAGGCCGCACGCCCGGCAAACAGCTGGCAGGCCAGCCACGATGCGAACACCACGAACACGAAGATGCCGATCAGCACGACATGGTCGTTGCCGATCTGCCCGTCCCTGGTGCGCCCGAACACCCGGCAAATGGCGTCGTAGGCCAGCCATCCGGCAACCAGAAAACCGAGGGCCAGGGCAATCGCACCCCACTTCGGCAGGTCGGCCACCGACTTGTCGATCAGATAGGTCTCGGCATTGAACAGGTACAGCAGAACGAACAGCGCAAAGCCGCTCATCCAGGTCCAGTAGCTTTCCCAGTAGAACCAGTGAAGGTGGGCGTCGGGCAGCTTGGGCGGGCCGGGAAAGTACTTCTGGGGGTTGTAGAAACCGCCGCCATGCACGGCCCACAACTCGCCCGTCACGCCTTTGTCCTTCAGGTCCTGCGCCACCGGCGGCTTGAGCGAGTTGTCGAGCAGCACAAAGTAGAACGAGGCACCGATCCAGGCGATGCCCACGATCACATGCAACCAGCGCAGCAGCAGGTTGCCCCAGTCCAGCAGGTAGGCAGCGTCCATTCAGCCCTCGTCCCGGGTCAGGAGCCGCGATAGGTGGAATAGCTCCACGGGCTCACCAGCAGGGGCACGTGGTAGTGGCCGGAGGCCTCCGCGATGCCAAAGTCCAGTGTCACCACATCGGCAAACGCTGGATCGGGCAGAGCCACCCCGAGCGAGCGGAAGTAGTCGCCAGCGGCAAAGCTCAAGCGGTAGCGCCCGGTCGGGATGGTGTCACCGCTCAGCAGCGGCTGATCGGTGCGTCCATCTGCGTTGGTCACGCGCTCGGTCACGAAGGTCGGCGCGTGCGGCACCGCCAAGCTGTAGAGCTTGACCACCACGCCTGCGGCGGGCTTGCCGTGGGCGGTGTCGAGCACATGGGTGGAGAGTCTGGCCATGTGCAAAGTGTATACACTTCTCGCCCTATGAATGCCCTGGACACCTCGGCTCTTGCAAGCCCGACGCCCGCACGCACGCGCGCCCGGGCGAGCGCCCGGGGTGGCACGCGGCACCCTGCGCGCCCCAAGGATCCGACCGACCTGATTGTCGAGGCCATCACCACCGCCATCGTCGAACGCCGCCTGATGCCCGGCACGAAGCTGGCTGAGCAGAAGATCGCCGACGTGTTCTCCGTGTCGCGCACCATCGTGCGGCAGGCTCTCAACCGGCTCAGCAGAGACCGGTTGATCACGCTGGAGCCTGCCCGCGGCGCCTTCGTGGCCACGCCCAGCGTCGAGGAGGCCCGCCAGGTGTTCGAGTTGCGGGCCATGCTCGAGTCCGCCATGGTCCGCAAGCTGTGCGCAGTCATCCGTGAGGACCAGATCGCACAGCTGCGCGAGCACCTGCGGCATGAGCGCGATGCGGTCGCCCGTACCGACGTGAAGGGGCGCACCCGGCTGCTGGCGGACTTTCACGTCATCCTGGCCCGCATGCTCGGCAACGACGCGCTGGCTCAGCTGCTGGCCGACCTGCTGTCGCGCTCGTCGCTCATCTCGCTGATGTACCAGTCGGCGCACTCGGCCACCCAGTCCCAGGCCGAGCATGAACTCATCGTCGACGCGCTGGAGGCCCGGGACGCCCGTGCGGCTGCCCGTCTGATGACCCACCATCTGGGCAGCGTCGAGCGGAACCTGCAGCTCGATCCACGCGCGCCTGACCTGCACGACATCCTGCTGAACGAATGACCCCCGCTGACACACGCTCCCCCAGCCCCGGCTACCCCCGCGACCTTCGCGGCTACGGCCGAGACCTGCCCCACGCACGCTGGCCCGGCCAGGCCCGCATTGCGGTGCAGTTTGTCCTGAACTACGAAGAGGGTGGCGAGAACAACCCCCTTCATGGCGACCCCACCTCCGAGACCTTCTTGTCGGAGCTGGTCACCGCCCAGGCCTATGAGAACCGGCACATGACCATGGAGTCGATGTACGAGTACGGTTCCCGGGCAGGGGTGTGGCGCATCCTGCGCGAATTCGACGCCCGCCAGCTGCCGCTCACCGTCTTTGGGGTGGTGTCCGCGCTCAACCGCTACCCAGAGCTGGTCAAGGCGTTCATGGACCGGGGCGACGAGATCGCCAACCACGGTCTGCGCTGGATCCACCATCAGAACATGCCAGCGGCCACCGAGAAGAAGCACATTGCTGTGGCCACACAGTCGCTCAAGGAACTGACGGGTGGACTGTGGGCCGCCGGCTGGTACACCGGCCGAGACAGCCCCAACACCCGGCGCCTGGTGGTCGATGTGGGCGGCTACGAGTACGACAGCGACTACTACGGCGACGACCTGCCGTTCTGGCTGCAGGTGCGCAAGAGCGACGGCGAGCTGGCGCCGCACCTGGTGGTGCCCTACTCGCTGGACACCAACGACATGCGGTTCGTGCAGGCACAAGGCTTCAACACAGGCGACCACTTCTTCACCTACCTGCGCGACACCTTCGACGCGCTTTACGCCGAAGGTGACCCGACCGGCCTGGACCGCCCCAAGATGATGAGCATTGGCATGCACTGCCGCCTGCTGGGCAAACCCGGGCGTATTGGCTCCCTGCAGCGTTTTCTGGATCACATCCAGGCCCGCGATGGGGTGTGGATCTGCCGCCGCATCGACATCGCCCGCCACTGGCGGCAGACCCACCCCTTTGACACGAAGACTGCCTTCGTCTGGGAATCCTGAGCATGACCTCTGCCATCACGCTGGAGCAGATCAACGCAGCAGCCCCAGCCGAGGCCTTGACGCTGCTGGACGGGCTGTACGAGCACTCGCCTTGGGTGGCCGAGGCGGCACTGGCCGATCGGCCTTTCCGCTCCATGGCCCACCTGCAGCAGGCGCTGAGGGCCGTGGTGGACCAGGCCCCCCGCGAACGGCAGCTTGCGCTGCTGCGGGCCCATCCCGAGCTTGCAGGCAAGGCCATGGTCAGCAAGACGCTCACTGCAGAAAGCACGACGGAGCAGGGCAAGGCAGGGTTGACCGACTGCACGCCCGAGGAGTTTGCGCGCATCCAGGCCCTCAACGCCGCCTACAACGCCAAGTTCGGCTGGCCCTTCATCCTGGCCGTGCGCGGCCCGCGCGGCGCAGGCCTGAGCCGGCAGCAGATCATCGCCATCTTCGAGCGACGGCTCACCCACACGCCAGATTTCGAGCTCAGCGAATGCCTGCGCAACGTGCACCGTATCGTCGAGATCCGCCTGGGCGACAAGCTGGGCTACACCCCCGAGGCCGGGCATGCACTGTGGGACTGGCACGAAACCCTCTCGGCGCACAGTGACCCGGGGTTCAAGGAGAACGGGCAACTGACAGTGACCTACCTCACGGCCGCCCACCAGGCGGCGTCTGCCCAGATCCAGGCCTGGATGCGCGACAGCGGCTTTGACGAGGTGTCGGTCGACGCGGTGGGCAATGTGGTGGGCCTGTATCGGGGTGCTGCACCGGATGCCCCGCGCCTGCTCACCGGCAGCCACTTCGACACCGTGCGCAATGGCGGCAGGTACGACGGCCGCCTGGGCATCCTGCTGCCAATGATGGCGATCCGGCAGCTTCACGCCCGCGGCCAGCGCCTGCCCTTTGGCATCGAGGTGGTGGCCTTCGCGGAAGAGGAAGGCCAGCGCTACAAGGCCACGTTCCTGGGTTCTGGCGCCCTGGTGGGGCAGTTCAACCCAGCCTGGCTCGACCAGACCGATGCCGACGGCATGAGCATGCGCGAGGCCATGCACGCCGCTGGCCTGCCGGCCACCATGGATGCAATTGCCCTGTGCCGCCGCGATCCAGCCGCCTATCTGGGGTTTGTGGAGGTGCATATCGAACAGGGCCCGGTGCTCAACGAACTGGGGCTGCCACTGGGCGTGGTGACCAGCATCAACGGCAGCGTGCGCTACCTCGGCGCGGTGCTGGGCATGGCCAGCCATGCCGGCACCACCCCGATGAACCGGCGCAAGGACGCCGCCGTGGCAGTGGCCGAACTGGCCCTGTACTGCGAGCAGCGCGCCGCGCACGATGGTGACTCGGTGGCCACCATCGGCCTGCTGCAGGTGCCCAACGGCTCCATCAACGTGGTGCCGGGCCGCTGCGACTTCAGCCTCGACCTGCGGGCGCCCGACAACGCGCAGCGCGACGCCCTCGCTCGGGACGTGCTGGCCAAGTTGACCGAGATCTGTGATCGCCGCGGACTGAGCTTCAACATCGAGAAAACACTGGAAGCCTCTGCCGCCCCGTCGGCACCTGACTGGCAGGCCCGCTGGGAGCGTGCCGTCGAGTCCACCGGCCTGCCCGTGTTCAAGTTGCCCAGCGGTGCTGGGCACGACGCGATGAAACTGCACGAGGTGATGCCTCAGGCCATGCTGTTTGTGCGAGGCGAGAACAGCGGCATCAGCCACAACCCTCTGGAGTCCACCACCAGCCACGACATGCAACTGGCACTGGACGCCTTTCATCACCTGCTCAACGATCTGGGCACTGGAATCTGAGCACCCCGACATGAGCAATCTCTACGAGCAACTGGACCGCTGGGTCGACCGCCATTTCGACGAAGAAGTCGCCTTCCTGCAGGCGCTGGTGCGTGTGCCCACCGACACGCCACCCGGCAACAACGCCCCCCATGCCGAGCGCACGGCCGAACTGCTGGCAGGCTTTGGCTTCAAGGCCGAGCACCATGCCGTACCCGCCGCCGACGTGCAGGCGGCCGGCATGCAGAGCATCACCAACCTCATCGTGCGCCGGCCCTACGGCGCGGGCGGCAAGACGGTGGCCCTCAATGCCCATGGCGACGTGGTGCCCCCGGGCGAAGGCTGGAGCGTTGACCCCTACGGCGCGGTGGTCCGGGACGGCGCCCTGTATGGCCGTGCGTCGGCCGTCAGCAAGAGCGACTTCGCCACCTTCACCTTCGCCACGCGGGCCCTGGAGTCGCTGGCCCATCCGCTCAAGGGGGTGGTCGAACTGCACTTCACCTACGACGAGGAGTTCGGCGGCGAACTGGGCCCAGGCTGGCTGCTGCGTCAGGGCCTGACCAAGCCCGATCTGCTCATTGCCGCCGGCTTCAGCTACGAAGTGGTCACCGCCCATAATGGTTGCCTGCAGATGGAGGTGACGGTGCTCGGCAAGATGGCGCATGCCGCCATCCCGCACACCGGGGTGGACGCGCTGCAGGGCGCCAACCGCATCCTCACCGCGCTGTATGCCCAGAACGAGAAGTACAAGGCAGTGAAGTCGGCGGTGGACGGCATCAACCACCCCTACCTCAATGTAGGCCGCATTGAAGGCGGCACCAACACCAACGTCGTGCCCGGCAAGGTGAGCTTCAAGCTGGACCGCCGCATGATTCCCGAGGAGAACCCTGCGCAGGTGGAGGCCAGCATCCGCCAGGTCATTGCGGACGCCGCCGCCACCTACCCGGACATCCAGGTCGACATCAAGCGCCTGCTGCTGGCCAATGCCCTCACGCCCCTGCCGGGCCGCAAGCCCCTGGTGGACGCCATCCAGAAGCATGGTGAGTTGGTGTTTGGCGAGCCCATTCCCGAGAAGAGAACCCCGCTCTACACCGATGTCCGCCTGTACTGTGCCCAGGGCATTCCAGCCGTCATCTACGGCGCCGGGCCGCGCACTGTGCTGGAAAGCCATGCCAAGCGGGCCGACGAGCGCCTTCAACTGGACGACCTTCGCCGCGCCACCAAGGTGGTGGCGCGCACCCTGCTCGACGTGCTCGCCTGAGCCAGCCCAGACTTCACACCCCACGTTCAACCCAGAGGAGAGACCATGATGACAATCAGCAAACGCCAGTTCCTGCAAACCAGCGCGGTAGCCACCGCCGCCGCGCTGGGCCTGCCCACATGGGCCCAGGCTGAGACACCCATCAAGTTCCAGCTCGACTGGCGCTTTGAGGGCCCGTCCGCCCTCTTCCTGCTGCCGGCGGCCAAGGGCTATTTCAAGGAACAGAAGCTCAACGTCACCATCGACTCGGGCAATGGCTCGGGCGGGGCGGTGGCGCGCGTGGCCTCTGGGGCCTATGACATGGGCTTCGCCGACCTGGCGGCGCTGATGGAGTTCTACGCCAACAACCCCGACTCACCCAACAAGCCGGTGGCCGTGATGCTGGTTTACGCCAACACGCCTGCCGCCGTGGTGACGCTGAAGAAAACCGGTATCACCAAACCCACCGACCTCACCGGCCGCAAGCTGGGCGCGCCGTCGTTTGATGCTGGCCGCCGCGCCTTCCCTATTTTTGCCAAGGCCAACAACGTGGGCGCCGTCAACTGGATCACCATGGAGCCGCCCCTGCGCGAAACCATGCTGGTGCGCGGCGACATCGAGGCCATCACCGGCTTCTCGTTCACCTCGATCCTCAACCTTGAGGCCCGTGGCGTGAAAACCGAGGACATCGTCGTCATGCCCTATTCGCAGTTGGGGGTGAAGTTCTATGGCAACGCGATCATTGCCTCGCCCAAGATCATCCGCGAGAACCCCGACGCGGTGCGCGGCTTCCTGCGCGCCTTTGCCAAGGGCGCCAAAGAGGCCATGGCCAACCCCGACGCGGCCGTCCAGTATGTGAAGGAGCGTGACGGCATCATCGACACCGCGCTGGAGCAACGCCGCTTCAAGATGGCCATCAATGACGTGATTGCCAGCGCCGATGCCCGCGCCGACGGCTTTGCCACCCTCAAGCCGCCGCGCCTGGCGCTGATGGCCAGCCAGGTGTCAGACTCATTTGGCACCCGCACCCGCGTCAACATCGACGGCCTCTACAACGGCGCTTTCCTGCCGCCGGCGGCCGAGCTCAACATCCTGCCCCCCGTGGCCAAGCGCTGAACGGTCTGACTCCAACGCCCAGCGCAAGGCTTGCCGCATGGACTTTCCCAACGCCGACCCGGGCCTGGATCAGATGCTCAGGCATCTGCGCCGCGCCAACGCGGTAGCCCTGAGGGCGGCGTCGCTGGGGCGGCACCCCTTCGGGGCCATCCTCGTCGGGCCAGACCATGAGACGGTGCTGGCCGAGCAGGGCAACATCGACACGGTGCACCACGCCGAGGCCACCCTGGCGCGCACCGTGTCCCTCAACTACGCACCCGACTTTTTGTGGGGCTGCACGCTCTACACCACCTATGAACCTTGCGCCATGTGCGCGGGCACGGTGTACTGGGCCAACATCGGCCGCCTGGTGTACGGCAGCACCGAGGAAGAACTGCTCGCCTTCACCGGCAACCATGCCGAGAACCCCACCTTGTCGCTGCCTTGCCGCGAGGTGTTTGCACGCGGGCAGAAGCCCATGCGGGTGTTCGGGCCGCTGAGCGCACAGTCCACCGCCCTGGCCGATGAACTGGCCTCGGCGCACCGGGACTTCTGGCGCCACCGCTGAGGCGGCTGGCTCCTGTTGCCAAACCCCCATGGCCTGGACCGGACGGCTCGACCTGCGGTACTGGCGTGACCAGGCCACCCCGCTGGCCCGCACCCTCACCCACGACCGGCATGACGGCCCGCTGCGGGTGCTCGCCCCCCTTTACCCGGAAGGCAATGCGGTTTGCCATCACACCCTGGTGCACCCGCCCAGCGGCATCGTCGGTGGCGACGACCTGACCCTGAGCCTGAGTATTGAGGCAGGTGCCCATGCCTTCATCACCACCCCAGGGGCCACCCGCTTCTACCAAAGCCATGGCGAGGCGGCATCCCAGCGCTGCCACTTGCGTCTGGACAGCAACGCGCGACTGGAATGGCTGCCCATGGAAGCCATTGCCTACCCCGGTTGCAGGGCCAGCAACCAGGTGACCCTTGAACTGGCCCCAGGGGCCCAGATGATGGGCTGGGATGTCCTCGCCCTGGGCCTGCCCGCATCGGGGCGGCGCTTCGACCAGGGGCGGTTTGAGCAGTGCATCGACTGGCAGGACAACCCTGGAGGCGCCGCGCTGCTGCGGAGGGTCTGGCTGGAACGCGGTGTCATCGACACCACCGCGCCGGAGCATGCCCGGTTTGCGGCGTCGCCGCTCGGCCTGAACGGCTGCGAGGCCCTGGGTGTGATGTGGTTTGCTGGCGGCAGCCCCCTGCCGTCAAGCCTGCGCCAGACCCTCCAAGACGCGGCTCGCGCGGCTGCCCCCATGCTGGCCATCACCAGCCCGCACGCCCAGCTGGTGCTGGCCAGAAGCCTGGCCCCCAATGCCGAGCCGGTGTTCGACGCCTTCAAGGCCATCTGGGCTGCCTGGCGGCAGGCCGCATGGGCCCTGCCCGCCACAACGCCTCGCATCTGGCGGATGTGAGCACCTGACACTCGCATTCGGCGCGCTTCTTGCATTAAGCTGCGCCACAGGCTCGACGCGGGCGCCCCCAGAAAGGCGCCCCAGCACCAAGGAACCCTGCCCATGGAACTGACCCCCCGCGAAAAGGACAAGCTGCTCATCTTCACGGCTGCGCTGCTGGCCGAACGCCGCCGCGCACGTGGCCTGAAGCTCAACTACCCGGAGGCGGTTGCCTTCATCAGCGCGGCCATCATGGAAGGCGCCCGCGACGGTCGCACTGTGGCCGACCTGATGAGCCACGGCAAGTCCCTGCTGACCCGCGCCGACGTGATGGACGGCGTGGCCGAGATGATCCCCGACGTGCAGGTGGAGGCCACCTTCCCCGACGGCACCAAGCTGGTGACCGTACACAACCCCATCCAGTGAGCGGAGACATCGCCATGATTCCCGGAGAACTCCTCGTCGACGAGGGCGAGCACGCCCTCAACCCCGGCCGCCGTGTGCTGCAGATGGTGGTGAAGAACACCGCCGAACGACCTATTCAGGTGGGCTCGCACTATCACTTCGCCGAGACCAACAACGCGCTCAGCTTCGACCGCGCCGCCGCACGGGGCATGCGGCTGAACATCGCCTCGGGCACCGCCGTGCGGTTTGAACCGGGCCAGCAGCGCACGGTGGAACTGGTGGACTACGCGGGTGACCGCATGGTCTACGGCTTTCAGCAGAAGGTGATGGGGAAACTGTGATGAGCACGTCCAACGCACGATTCCCCAAGCGCGCCTACGCCGAGATCTTTGGCCCCACCGTGGGCGACCGGGTGCGCCTGGCCGACACCGAATTGATTGTCGAGGTGGAGAAAGACTTCACCCTGCAGGCTGGCGGCTTTGGCGAGGAAGTGAAGTTTGGCGGTGGCAAGACCATCCGCGACGGCATGGGCCAAAGCCAGATGACCAGCGCGGTGGCCATGGACGTGGTGATCACCAACGCGCTCATCATCGACCACTGGGGCATCGTCAAGGCCGACATCGGCCTCAAGGACGGGCGCATCGTGGCGCTGGGCAAGGCCGGCAACCCCGACACGCAACCGGGCGTGGACATCGTGATCGGCCCGGGCACCGAAATCGTGGCGGGAGAAGGCTCCATCGTCACGGCCGGTGCGATTGACACCCACATCCACTTCATCTGCCCGCAGCAGATCGAGGAAGCGCTGTCCTCGGGGGTAACCACCATGACGGGCGGCGGCACTGGCCCCGCCACAGGCACCTTTGCCACCACCTGCACACCGGGGCCCAAGAACATCGAGCTCATGCTCCAAAGCGCCGACGCCTTCCCCATGAATCTGGGCTTCCTGGGCAAGGGCAACGGCAGCGTGAAGGACGCCCTGCGCGAGCAGATCGACGCTGGTGCCATTGGCATGAAGCTGCACGAGGATTGGGGCACCACCCCAGCCGCCATCGACTGTGCGCTGGCAGTGGCGGAAGACACCGACACGCAGATCGCCATCCACACCGACACCCTGAACGAAAGCGGCTTTGTGGAAGACACTATTGCTGCCTTCAAGGGCCGCACCATCCACAGCTTTCACACCGAAGGCGCGGGCGGCGGCCACGCGCCCGACATCATCAAGGTGGTGGGCGAGTCGAATGTGCTGCCCTCCTCCACCAACCCGACGCGGCCCTACACCATCAACACGCTAGACGAGCATGTGGACATGCTGATGGTGTGCCACCACCTCGACGCCAACATTGCCGAAGACCTGGCCTTTGCCGAAAGCCGCATCCGCAAAGAGACGATTGCGGCAGAAGACATCCTCCACGACCTGGGCGCCATCTCAATGTTCAGTTCCGACTCGCAAGCCATGGGCCGGGTGGGCGAGGTCATCACCCGTTGCTGGCAGACAGCGCACAAGATGAAGGTGCAGCGCGGCAAGCTACCCGGTGACAGTGCGAGGCATGACAACGCGCGGGTCAAGCGCTACATCGCCAAGCTCACGCTCAACCCGGCCCTTACCCACGGCTTTGCACACGAGGTGGGCTCCATCGAGGTGGGCAAGTGGGCCGACCTCGTGATATGGAAGCCCGCGTTCTTTGGCGTGAAGCCCTTCCTCGTGATGAAGGGCGGCATGATCGCCATGGCCGCCATGGGCGACCCCAATGCCTCCATCCCCACCCCCCAGCCGGTGCACTACCGCCCCCAGTTTGCGGCCTTTGGCGGGGCGCTGGCGGCCTGTTCGCTCACCTTCATGTCGCAGGCGTCCATTGGCGCGGGGCTGCCGGCCAAGTACGGCCTGAGCAAGCGTGCCGTGGCGGTGAAGAACTGCCGCACCGTGCAAAAGAGGCACATGGTGCACAACGACTACGCGCCGGTGATGGAGGTGAACGCCCAGACCTACGAGGTGCGGGCCGACGGCCAGTTGCTCACCTGCGAGCCCGCCACTGTGCTGCCCATGGCGCAGCGCTACTTTTTGTTCTGACCTCTGCGTTCATGCTCACCATCGACAAAGTGATTCCCGGCGCGCGCGGCCTGGCCGCCCCCCTGCTCAAGCGCGCGGCCAGCGTGGCGCTGAGCTGGGACGTGCGCCAGAAAAGCCGTTTTGACGCCACCGACAGCACCGGCCGCAGCCTGGGCGTGTTTCTGCCGCGCGGCACCCTGCTGCGCGGCGGCGACGTGCTGGTGGCACAAGACGGCTCGCTCATCCGCGTGGAGGCCGCGCCCGAGCCGGTGATGCGTGTGACCCCCTGCGCCCAGCACGGCACCGCTCTGGACTTGCCGCGCGCGGCCTACCACCTGGGCAACCGCCATGTGCAGCTCGAAGTGAAGGCCGAGTACCTGCAACTGGAGCCGGACCATGTGTTGAAAGACATGCTGCGCGGCATGCACCTCGACGTGGACGAACTGCAAGCGCCGTTTGAGCCCGAGGCGGGGGCGTACGCCAGCCACGCCAGCCACGGCGGCCATAGCCACGGGCACGATCACGGACATTCCCATGATCACGCCCACGATCATGGCCACGACCACAACCACTCGCATGGCCACTAGGGCTTCGCAGCCCGTTGGGTCCACCCTCCCCGCGCCCAGCCTCCTTCGCCTGATGTGGCTGGCCTCGCCGGTGTTGCCGGTGGGCGGCTTCAGCTACAGCGAGGGGCTGGAAGGCGCGGTGGATGCTGGGCTGGTGACCGACGAAGCCACCACCGAAAGCTGGCTTGCCGACCAACTGCACCTCAGCCTGGCGCGATGCGACCTGCCCTTGTTGGCCGCCGCCCTGGCCGCCTGGCGGGCGGGCGACCACCAGCGGGTGGACGCCCTTAACCAATGGCTGCTGGCCACCCGTGAGACGGCCGAACTGAGGCTGCAAACCGAGCAGATGGGCCACTCGCTGGCGCAGCTGATGCAGGCCCAGGGCTGGGGCCGGACGGATGACCCTGCGGCCTTAGAAGCCCTTCTGGCCCTGCAGCCCACGCCCTGCTACCCAGTGGCCTTCGCCTTGGCGGCGTGCGAAACCCAGGCCAGCGCCCGCGAGGTGTTGCTGGCCTTTGGCTTTGGCTGGTGCGAGGCCATGACCCAAGCCGCCATCCGCGCCGTGCCGCTGGGCCAAACGGCAGGACAAAGAGTGCTTGCAGCACTCAGCGCCGAGCTGCCCGCGGCCGTGGACGCGGCGCTGACCCGCGCCAAAGGCAACGAGCGCGACTGGCAGGCCTTCACCCCCGGGCTGGCCCACCTGTCGGCCCGGCACGAAACGCAATACTCCCGCTTGTTCCGCAGCTGAGCTGCACGCACCACCACACCCACATGCTCGCCACCTCTGCCGCCATCGCCAACCGCACCAAACCCCTGCCCCCGCTGCGCGTGGGCATTGGCGGGCCAGTGGGCTCTGGCAAAACCACCCTGCTCGAGATGCTGTGCAAGGCCATGCGCGAGCGCTATGACCTGGTGGCCATCACCAACGACATCTACACCAAGGAAGACCAGCGCCTGCTCA
>CAZRRW010000022.1:17607-17814 GCA_964602505.1 uncultured Burkholderiaceae bacterium | reverse complement strand
ACCAGCCCCCGCCGCGCCGCCACCGTCTCCGCCGCCGCGGTGCCGACCACGCCGAGCGCCAGCACCCACAGCCCCGCGCCGACCGGCAGCAGCAGCGCGACCCAGGCGATGAGGGACGGCATGACGCCGAGCACCAGCCGCGCGACCCCGGCATGGTCCTCGCCCGGCAGCGCCCGCAGCGCGAAGCCCCAATGCACGGCGCCGAGG
>CAZRRW010000022.1:0-17562 GCA_964602505.1 uncultured Burkholderiaceae bacterium | reverse complement strand
CGCCGGGCGCCCAGGCGACGCCCGCCAGCGACAGACAGGCGAGGCCGGCGAAGGGGATCAGCCCGGCGAAGCCGAGCGGGCGGGCGAGCGGCGGGATGGGCGTGGCGTCGGGCAGCGGCATGGTGGCGGGCAGATCGCGCGCGGGGCCGCGGCGCGCAAGCCCCGCAACGCAGAAGGGGCGCCGTCGCCGGCGCCCCTCCCCCAAGTCCGATCCGGCGAGGGATCAGACCGAGTAGTACATCTCGAACTCGACCGGGTGCGGCGTGTGCTCGAAGCGGTACACGTCGGCCCACTTGAGGGCGATGTAGCTCTCGATCTGGTCCTTCGTGAACACGTCGCCGGCCAGCAGGAAGGCGTGGTCGGCTTCCAGCGCGCCGAGGGCCTCGCGGAGCGAGCCGCACACCGTCGGGATGCCCTTCAGCTCCTCCGGCGGCAGGTCGTACAGGTCCTTGTCCATGGCGTCGCCCGGATGGATCTTGTTCTTGATGCCGTCGAGGCCGGCCATCAGCATCGCCGCGAAGGCGAGATACGGGTTGGCCGTCGGGTCGGGGAAGCGCACCTCGACGCGCTTCGCCTTCGGGCTCGTCGCGTAGGGGATGCGGCAGGACGCCGAGCGGTTGCGGGCGGAGTAGGCCAGCAGCACCGGCGCCTCGAAGCCCGGGATCAGGCGCTTGTAGGAGTTGGTGGACGGGTTGGTGAAGGCGTTCAGCGCCTTGGCGTGCTTGATGATGCCGCCGATGTAGTACAGCGCGAACTCGGACAGGCCGGCGTAGCCGTCGCCTGCGAAGAGGTTCTTGCCGTCCTTCCACACCGACTGGTGCACATGCATGCCCGAGCCGTTGTCGCCCACGATGGGCTTGGGCATGAAGGTGGCCGTCTTGCCGTAGGCATGGCAGACGTTCTGGATGACATATTTGAGCTTGATCGTCCAGTCGGCACGCTCGACGAGGGTGCTGAACTTGGTGCCGATCTCGTTCTGGCCGGCGCCCGCCACCTCGTGGTGGAACACTTCGACTGGAATGCCCATTTCCTCGAGGATCAAGCTGATCTCGGCGCGGATGTCCTGCGCGCTGTCGACCGGGGGCACCGGGAAATAGCCGCCCTTGACGGTGGGGCGATGGCCCATGTTGCCGTTCTCGAAGTGCTTGCCGGTGTTCCATGGGGCCTCGTCGGCGTCCACCTTGACGAAGGAGCCCGACATGTCGACCCCCCACTTCACGTCGTCGAAGATGAAGAACTCGGGTTCCGGGCCGAAGTAGGCGGTGTCGCCCAGGCCGCTGGCCTTCAGGTAGGCCTCGGCGCGCTTGGCGATCGAGCGGGGGTCGCGGTCGTAAGCCTTGCCGTCACCCGGCTCCAGCACATCGCAGCTCAGGTTGAGGGTGGGCTCCTCGAAGAACGGATCCATCACGGCGGTGCTGGGGTCCGGCATCAGCAGCATGTCCGAGGCTTCAATGCCCTTCCAGCCGGCAATGGACGAGCCATCGAAGGCGTGGCCCGACGTGAATTTGTCTTCATCAAAGTGGGAGATCGGCACGGTCACATGCTGCTCTTTGCCACGGGTGTCCACAAAGCGGAAGTCAACGAACTTCACTTCGTTGTCTTTCGCCATCTTCATCACGTCTGCGACGGTTTTGGCCATTTCGGCTCGCTCCTCAGGGGGGGGTTTGAAGGGGGAAAACTTCAGTTGAAACCAGCTAAAGCTGAAAGAAATTTAGCAGAATCCATGCCATCGAAACGGTGCCTTGGGATTGGCGGTCTTTGCCATGTTTGCACCAAATCAGAACGTTATGCACCGTTTGCGTGCATGCGGAGTTCGGGGCGAATCAACGCACCATTTCGGGGCCTAACTGACACTGGGCCGCCTGCAAACCCGTCAGCAAGGTGGCGAACGCCAGGACCACGTCATCTGGCTTGCCCTTGACGCCAAGCTCGATGTGGCGACCAAACTCCGGGTGGTCCACGCTCGGCAGGCTGAACACCTTGATCCCCGGATGGTCGGCCTCCACTCGCTCCATCAACGGGGTGAGGCTTGCCTCCATCGCGCCCATGACCACCACCGAGTGCTCCCGGTACTGCCCTGCCTGATGAAGGTGAGCGTAGTGCGTGTCGAGCACCCATTCGATCATGGGCCAGGCCATCACCGGGAAGCCGGGCACGAAATGAACAGCCCCACGCTGTGTGCCCCCACGCTCAGGCTCGGTGTGTCCATCGCTGCCCCCCCAGCAACTGAAGCCTGCAATCTTGTTGTAGGGGTTGGGAATGATCGCAGCCCCTGCCGGAAACACCCCCATGTTCAGCCGATGCACGTTGTCGGGCCGGTCAGGCTCAAACGGCTGCCCGCTTTCACGCGCCACGTCCTGCATGCGCTCGAGGATGAGCGCCTTCGCCTGGGGGTGCAGCACCAGGGGCAGGCCCAGCGCACGGGCGGCGCACTGGCGCGTGTGGTCGTCTGGCGTGGCCCCAATGCCACCGCAGGAAAACACCACATCGCCGCTGGCAAAGGCCTGCTTCAGAAGCGCCTCCAGGCGCGCCGGATCATCACCCACGTAGTGCGCGTAGTCCAGCTTCAGGCCGCGGGCGGCCAGCAGTTCAATCACCTTGGGCAGGTGCGTGTCGGCACGCTTGCCGGAGAGGATCTCGTCGCCCACGATGATGAGGCCGAATGCCGGGGGTGCGGGTGGTGCAGATGTCTGACTCATGCACCGATGCTAGCGCCGCCTCGGCGCTCAGCAGTGGCCCGTCAGCTGCCCCGCGCGGGCAGGCACTCGGCCAGCTCTCGCGCCTTGGCTGCGGCGGCCACGTCGCCCTGGCGTGCGGCGCGCGCATACCAGCTCAGGGCGGCGCGCGGGTTGCCCGCTTCGTACAGTGCCTGCGCCCGGTCGTTGGCCGTCTTTTCCTCTGGGGTAGACAACAATGCCGCATGCGCGCTGAACCCGCCAGCCAGGCTCAAAGCCAGCCACACCGTACAAGCCCACAGACCGCCACGCATGCAGCCGATGTAGCGTCGAGTGCCGCCCAGAGTCTGCCCCTGGCCGACGTGCACCTGGAGTACCGGTGGGCCGGGCTCACGGCTGTGCACACCGCAGCGGCGCCCATCGTCTTCCTGCACGAAGGCCTGGGCAGCGTGGCCATGTGGCGCGACTTTCCCGACCGGCTGTGCGCCGCCACCGGCCGAAGGGGCCTCGTGTACTCGCGCCGGGGGTACGGGCAGTCCACCCCCATCGCCGATGTCCGTGGCACGCACGTGGCACCGGCACCCGGCTCATTGAGGCTGCAAGGGCGCCACGGCCCAGGCTACATGCACCGCGAAGCGTTTGACGTGCTGCCCGCCCTGCTGGGCCAACTGGGCATTGAGCGGCCAGTGCTGTACGGCCACTCCGACGGCGGCACCATTGCCCTGCTGCATGCCAGCCGCCACCCAGTGGCTGCCTGCATCGTGGCGGCACCGCACGTGGTGGTGGAGAAAGTGTCCACCGACGCGATCGCACAAACCCGCGATGCCTATCTCGACCCCGGCACCCAGCTCCGCAACCGGCTGGCCCGCTTTCATGCCGACGTGGACAGCGCCTTCTGGAGCTGGAACGACGTGTGGCTGAGCGAGCCCTTCAGCCACCTCGACATCCGGCCCGACTGCGCCCGCATCACCGCCCCGCTGCTGGCCTTGCAGGGGCTCGACGACGAGTACGGCACGATGCGCCAGATTGACGACATTGCCGAGGCCGCCCCCCACACCCAACTGCTCAAGCTGCCCGACTGCGGCCACTCGCCCCACAAAGACCAGCCCCAGGCCGTGATCGAGGCCGTGACCCGCTTCCTGGCCGGGGTTTGAGAAGGCCCAGGTTTCGGCGCAGAATGGCTGGTTCTGTGGTTGAGATGACCCTGGGAGACACCAATGGACCAGTCTGACATTCAGAAGGCGATGCAAGCGTTCAGCGTGCCCGAGATGGACGCGCTGTGGATGCCGTTTACTGCCAACCGCCAGTACAAGGCCGCGCCACGGCTGCTGGTGGGCGCCAAGGACATGCACTACACCACCCACGACGGGCGGCAGGTACTCGACGGTCAGGGTGGCCTGTGGTGCGTGAACGCGGGCCACTGCCGCACCGAGATCGTGGAGGCGATCCGCAAGCAAGCGGGTGAGATGGACTATTCGCCGCCCTTCCAGATGGGCGCGCCGGTGCAGTTTGAGGCGGCTAACCTGCTGGCTGCCATTGCCCCGGCCGACCTGAAGAAGATCTTCTTCGTCAACTCCGGCTCTGAGGCGGTGGACACCGCGCTCAAGATGGCACTGGCCTACCACCGCGCCCGCGGCGAAGGCACCCGCACCATGTTCATCGGCCGCGAGCGTGGCTATAACGGCGTGGGCTTTGGTGGCATCTCGGTGGGCGGCATCCTGCCCAACCGCAAGGTGTTCCGCGGTGCCATGCTGCCCAATGTGGACCACCTGCCCCACACCTGGGTGCTGGACAAGCAGGCCTATTCGCGCGGCCAGCCCGAATGGGGCGCCCACTTGGCAGATGAGCTGGAGCGCATCGTGGCCCTGCACGACGCCAGCAACATCGCCGCTGTCATCGTGGAGCCCATGGCCGGCTCCACCGGGGTGCTCATTCCGCCCAAGGGCTACCTGGAAAAGCTGCGCGCCATTTGCGACAAGCATGGCATCTTGCTGATTTTTGACGAGGTCATTTCTGGCTTCGGCCGCCTGGGCGAGCCCTTTGCCGCCCAGCGCTTTGGCGTGACGCCCGACCTCATGACCACCGCCAAGGCCATCAACAATGCCGCCGTGCCCATGGCTGCGGTGTTTGCCCGCAATGGCGTGTACGACACCATCACCAACGCCGGTGCAGAAGGCATGATCGAGTTCTTTCACGGCTACACCTACTCGGGTCACCCCCTCGCCGCCGCGGCCTGCGTGGCCACGCAAAAGCTCTACGCCCGCGAAGGCCTGCTGCAGCGGGCCCGCGAGGTCGAGCAGTACTGGGAAGACGCCGCCCACTCATTGAAAGGGGCACCCCATGTCAAGGACATTCGTAACCTGGGACTGATTGCCGGTATCGAGCTGGAGACCCGCGTGGTGGACGGCAAGCCGCAGCCCGGTAAGCGGGCCTACGACACCTTCCTCAAGTGCTACGAACTGGGCTGCCTGGTGCGCTTTACCGGCGACATCCTGGCCCTGTCGCCGCCGCTCATCATCAGCAAGGCGCAGATCGACGAGCTGTTTGGCACCATTGGCAAGGCTTTGAAGACGGTGGCCTGATCCGCAAGGGCTCCAACAAAAAAGGGTCGGCATGCCGACCCTTTTTTCATGCCCCGCAATAGCTTCACGCGGGCTTAATGGCTTTGGGCTTATCGGCTTTGTCCCGCTTGGCCCAGCGCCACGCCTTGCCGACCCACTCCTCAAAGTCGTCTACCAGGGTATAGACCACCGGGATCACCAGCAAGCTCAAGAAGGTGCTGGTGATCAGCCCGCCGATCACCGCAATAGCCATCGGGCTGCGAAATGACGTGTCCGACGAACCCCAGCCAATGGCAATCGGCAGCATGCCTGCGCCCATGGCGATGGTGGTCATGACGATCGGGCGTGCCCGCTTGTGGCAGGCGTCCATCAGCGCGTCAAAGCGGCTCATCGGCGGCACCGCAGGCATGGTGTCGGTGGCGGCGCGGCCTCGGCGCGCCTCAATCGCGTACTCCACCAGCAGGATCGAGTTCTTGGTGGCAATGCCCATGAGCATGATCAGCCCGATGAGGCTGGGCATGGAAAAGCTCTTCTGGGCGATCAGCAGTCCCACGAACGCACCGCCCAGGCTCAGCGGCAGTGCCGCCAGGATGCTGATGGGCTGCAGGAAGTCCTTGAACAGCAGCACCAGCACGATGAAGATGCACAGCACCCCGGTCAGCATGGCCAGGCCGAAGCTGGCAAACAGCTCGGCCATCACCTCGGCGTCTCCCACTTCCTGGATCTTCACGCCCGGCGGCAGGTTTTTCACAGAGGGCAGCTCGTTCACCGCCTTGGTCAGCTCACCCAGGGGCATGGTGCCCAGCTCAATCTCGAACGCGATGTTGCGTTCACGGTTGAAGCGGTCGATCACCGCGGGGCCGCTGGACAGCTCGAGCGTGGCCACCTGCCCCAGCATGACCGGGCCCTTGACGCCCGGCACCATCAGCCGCTCCAGCACCGACAGGTCTTGGCGGGCGCTGTCGGCCAGCTTGACCATGATGGGCACCTGCCGCTCGCTCAGATTCAGCTTGGACAGGGCAAAGTCATAGTCGCCCACCGTGGCCACCCGCAGCGTCTCGCCAATGGCATTGGTGGTGACGCCCAGGTCAGCAGCGCGCGCCGCGTCGGGCTTGACGATGATCTCGGGCCGCACCAGGGCCGCACCCGAGGCAATACTGCCCAGGCCGGGGATGGTGCGCAGGTCGCGCTCAAAGGCCAGTGCAGCGGCGCGCAGGGCATTCGGGTCGTCACCCGTCAGGATGGGCATGTACTTCTCGCCACTGCCACCCAGGCCCACCTTGGTGCGGGCACCGGGCAGGTCGGCCAGCAGCTGGCGCATGTCGGTCTCGATGACCTGCTTGCGCGGGCGCTGGCCTCGGGGGGTGAGCTGGATGGTCAGCACCGCCTTGCGCACCTCGCTCACACCCGGCCCGGCAAAGGGGTCTGAGCCCGCAGCGCCGCCGCCAATGGTGGTGTAGACCGTCTTGACGTGCGGGTTCTTGATGAGGATCTGCCGCGCCGCCTCGGCGCTGGCCACGGTCTGCGCCAGGGTGGTGCCCGGGGCCAGCTCGATGTTCACCTGGGTTTGCGAGTTGTCGTCGGGCGGAATGAAGCCGGTTGGCAACAAGGGCACCAGCATGATGGAGCCGACGAAGAACAGGCCCGCCCCAATGCAGGTGAGCAAACGGTGGTGCAGGCACCAGCGGGCGGTGCGCATGTACCAGGCCATCACCACGCCGTCTTTCTCCTCGCGCTTGCCGTCGTCCTTGAGCAGGTAGGCGCTCATCATCGGCGTGAGCAGACGCGCCACCACCAGCGAGGCAAATACCGCAATGGCGGCCGTCCAGCCAAACTGCTTGAAGAACTTGCCGGGAATGCCGCTCATGAAGGCGGTGGGCAGAAACACCGCAATCAGGGTGAAGGTGGTGGCAATCACCGCCAGGCCAATCTCGTCCGCTGCCTCTCTGGCAGCCGCCAAGGGGCTCTTGCCCATGCGCATGTGCCGTACGATGGCATCGTCCACCAGGATGCCAATCACCAGGCTGAGCGCCAGCAGCGTGACCACGTTGGTGGAAAAGCCCAGGTAGTGCAGGCCAATGAAGGTGGGAATGACCGACAGCGGCAGGGCCACGGCCGAGACAAAGGTGGCACGCCAGTCGCGCAGGAACAGCCACACCACCACCACGGCCAACAAGGCACCCTCCAGCAACATGGTCATGGAGCCAATGAACTCCTCCTCCACCGGCGTCACAAAGTCAAAGGCTTCGGTCAGGCTGATGTCGGGATGGGCCTGCTTCAGCTCGGCCAGCATGGCGCGCACCCCGGCGCCCACTTCCACTTCGCTGGCGCCGCGGCTGCGCACCACCTCAAAGCCCACCACGGGCTTGCCGTCCAGAAAGGCGGCGCTGCGCTGCTCGGCCACGCCGTCGGTGATGGTGGCCAGCTGGTCCAGCCGCACGCGACGCCCGTCACCCAGGGCAATCTGTAACTGGCCCAGCTCTTCGGCGCTTTTCACCGTGGCAATGGTGCGCAGGGGCTGCTCGCCGCTGGACAGATCGGCCCGCCCGCCTGCGCTTTCGGTCTGCACCTGGCGCAATTGACGTGACACATCGGCAGCGCTGGCTCCCATGGCCTGCATCTTGGCCGGGTCCAGCGCCACGCGCACCTCGCGCTGCACGCCGCCCACCCGGCTGACCGAGCCGATGCCCTTGACGCTGAGCAGCTTCTTGGTGACGGTGTTGTCCACAAACCAGCTCAGGCCTTCGCCGTCAAGCTTGCTGGAGGCAATGGCATAGGCCAGCACCGGCGTGCCCGCCAGGTTCACCTTGTCGACCACTGGGTCACGCAGGTCGCCCGGCAGGTCAGAGCGCACTCGGGTCACGGCCGAGCGGGTGTCGTCCAGCGCCTCCTGCACGCCCTTTTCAAGCCGGAACTCCACCGTGATGGTGACCACACCGTCGGCCACCTTGGTGAACATGCGCCTGACACCCTGCAGCGTGGCGATCGAGTTCTCGATCTTGCGCGCGACCTCGGTCTCCATCTGGCTGGGCGAGGCCCCCGGCAGCTGGGCCGTGACGGTGATGGTGGGCAGATCCAGATCCGGAAAGTTCTGGATCTTCATCGACATGAAGCTCACGATGCCCGCAAACGTGAGCATCACGAAGATCATGATGGCGGCGATCGGGTTCTTGATCGCCCAGCGGGATGCGTTCATTTGGCCACCACCTTCACCAGGTCACCGTCGCTCAGGAACGAGCTGCCGGAAGCCACCACCCGGTCACTGGCCTTGATGCCGGCCACCTCGACCTTGTCACCGACCCGACGGCCCACCTGCACCTTGACCTGGCTGGCCCTGTTGTCGGGCCCCACGGTGAAGACGTAGCTGAAGCCATCGCGCAGGCTCAGTGCGGTCTGCGGCACCGTCAGCGCAGCCGAGGCGCCCAGCACAAACTCGCCGCGCGCAAACATGCCCGCCTTGAAGGCCCCGCCCTGCACCGCGCTGGCGGGCAGGTCCACATAGACCAGGGCATTGCGGGTTTGCGGGTCGACCGTGGGGGCCACCATGCGCACCTTGCCCTCGGCCTTGGCGCCGGTGGCCGACACCACCGCCACGCTCTGGCCGGGCTTGACCTTGGCAATCTCGGCCGAGGTCACCTCGGCGCGCCACTCCAGGCGGTCGTTGCGGATCAGGCGAAACAGCTCCTGCCCTAGCTGCGCCACCGCGCCCACCGTGGCGCCGCGCGCCGAGATGGTGCCCGCATCCGGCGCCAGCACCTGGGTGTGGCTCAGCCGCACTTCGGCGGCGTTCAGCTGGGCCCTGGCAGCCGCCACGCGGGCCTCGGCCGTCTTTTCGCCGGTGAGCAGTTGCGTCACCTGCTGGGCGCTCAGCGCGCCACTGGCCTGGATGCTGCGCGCCCGCTCGGCGTTGACCTTGGCGTCCACCAGCGAGGCTTCGGCTTCGGCCAGGGAGGCCTTGGCCTGGGCGACATCAGCCTGCACCGTCTCGGCGGCAAAGGTGGCCAGCACCTGGCCCTTGCGCACCCGGTCGCCCACGTTCACAGCCACCGTGGCCAGGCGCAGGCCGTTGGCCTCGGCGCCCAGGCTGGCTTCCTGCCAGGCGGCCACATTGCCGTTGGCGTTGATGCGCAACGGCAGCTCAGCGCTCTGCGCCTGCACCACGCTCACGCTCAGCGCCGGCTTGGCCTTGGCCACGACGGCCGGTTTGCCGTCCTTGGGGTCGGCGTTCTGGGCCTGCGAGGGCGCGGTGGTGGCCATCAGCGCCAGGCCGCCCACGGCGGCGGCCACGGCCAGTGCAATCGCCCGGTGCTGGAAGGGTTGGAAAGTCGGTTTCATGGTGACAGCTTTCTTCGGTGATTCGGTTCAACGTGCTGCGGCACTCGCGGCGGCCGTAGCGGTGGGCTCAGGCCCCTGCCAGCCGCCCCCCAGGGCGCGGTACAGCGAGATCCACGCGGCCACCCGTTCCTGTTCAATGGCGGCCAGCGCTGCGTCGGCGGCCAGCGAGGTGCGGCGGGCGTCTTCCAGCTCGATCAGGCTGCCCAGCCCGGCGCGCTGGCGGGCCTGTGCGCCCACCAGCGCGTCGCGATAGCCCTTGGCGGCGGTGGCCACGTCGGTCTGGCGCTGCTGCAGGCTGTCCAGCGTGACCAGGGCCTCCTCAACCTCGCGCACCGCCTGGCGCACCTTGGCGCGGTAGCTGGACTCGGCAGCCGTGTAGGCCGCCTTGGCGGCTTCCACATTGGCGGCGCGGCGGCCGCCGTCGATCAGCGGCAGCAGCAGGTTGGGGCCAATGCTCCAGGTGGTGACGTCCAGCACCGGCGCATTACCCACGCGGATGCGGTTGGCAGTGATGTTGCCGCTCAGGCTCAGGCGCGGGTAGCGCTGCGCCTCGTTGAAGCCCACGTCGGCACTCGCGGCGGCCAGCTCACGCTCGGCCGCAGCCACGTCGGGCCGCTGGGTCAGCAGGTCGGCTGGCACCATCGACACCGCAAAGCGGGCGGGCACCGGCAGGCGGGCCACCCGCTGCGGGTCTTGCGCGAGGCGCTGGCGCAGCGCGGGCTCTTCATAGGCCGTCAGGGCCACCAGGCCCTTGATAGCAATGTCGCACTGGGCGCGGCGCTGCTTCAGTGTGCTGGCGGCGTCGGCCGCACTGGCAATGGCCAGGGCCACGGTGGCTGGCGCCTGAAAGCCGGCCTGCCCGGCGGCCTGCGTGAGGCGGGCAGTCTCGGCACGGCTCTTCGCGTCGGCCTCGGCCAGGGCCACCTGCATCTCGCAGAACCTGTAGCTCACATAGGCGTTGGCGGTTTCCGCCGCCACGGCCACCCGCGCGTCGTGCCAGCCTGCGCGGTTGGCGTCAAAGGTGGCTTCTGCCGCCTGGCGCTGGCGGGTCAGGCCCCCAAACAGGTCGATCTCCCAGCTCGACTGCAGGCCCAGCGTGGCCTGGTTGCGGAAGCTGCGCGAACCGCCAAAGGCCGGGTTGTTGACGCCGAAGGTGGTGGCATTGCGTGCCAACCCAGCCGTGAGGTCCAGGTTGGGCAGGCCCGCCACACCCGCGGCAATGGCGTCGGCCCGCGCACGCTCCACCCGGCTGGCCGCCTGGGCGACGGTGGCGCTTTCGCGCTGCGCCGCGTCAATCAGTTCGGTGAGCGTGGGGTCGTTGAACTGCGCCCACCATTGCGCCAGGCTGCCGAGGCGGGGGTCGGCCTGTGCCGGCTTGGCTGCAGGCCGCGCGGCCTGCCAGGCGGCTGGTGCGCCGCTGGCCGGGCGCTCGTAGCCGGCCCCCACAGTGGCGATCAGCCCGCCCTGGGTGGCGCAGCCGGCCAGCAACATGCTGGCTGCCAACCCTAGGTAAACCGGGGCTTTGGGCGGCTTTTCATGAAATTTCATGGGTTCTCCATCAAAGGCAAGCCACGACGGGCACTTTCGGCCCGGATCATGGCTTCGGCATACAGGGCCAGGCGCTCGGCGAGCACGTCCACCGCCTTGGGCTTGGCCAGGATCTGCGGGGCGATGCCGTCGATGATTTCGCGCCCCACAAAAAAGTGCACCGCCAGCCCCACGATGGCAAAGGTGAGGCGCTGCACGTCGTCGTCGGGCAGCTTCAGGCCAAACAACTCGGTGAGCATCTGCACCATCATCTGGTGCTGCGGCTTGATCTCGTTTTCAATTTCATCGGCCCACAGGCCAGTGGGCTCCACCATCTCGCGAAAGTGCAGGCGCATCACCAGGCGCATGTCTTCGCCCTGCTTCAGCGGGGCCAGGAACTCGGCATAGAAGCTGCGTAACAACTGGCCCAGCGAGTCATGCGTGCCCATGCCCGCGCAAGTGGCCCGCTGCGGTGGGCTGCCGGGCCCCGACGCGCCCCCCAGGGGCTCAAAAAACGCGGCCCGGTACAAGCCGGCCTTGTCGCCAAAGTAGTAGCTGATGGCCGAAATGTTGACCTGCGCCGCCACGGCAATCTCGCGGGTGCTGGTGCGCTGAAAGCCCTGCTCGGCAAACAGCCGCAGCGCGGTGCGCACTAGGCGGGCGCGAGACTCTGCACCGTCGGTGCGGCTGGCGGGGGATGCGGGAACGGCGGCCATGGCGTGCGTCAGCTGAAGCGAGCACTGTAGCCGATAAATCAATCAAACGTTTGAACTTGAGGCTTCAAGGGGTATTGGCCCGTCCACGGCCGGGAGCCACTTGGCTTGTTGCGGCGGCGGCTCAGGCCCCCCAGGCCAGCAGCGGCAGGTCATGCGCCTTGGCCGCGGCGTTCAACTGCTCTGGCGTCTGGCCCGCACACCAGCGCTTGATGGCGGCATGGGTTTTGGGTTTGACGTCTTTGCCCTCTGACACCGCCCGCCACAGCGCGGCCTGGAAATGCGGCTCCAGTGCGGCAATGGCCACCAGCCCGCCTTGGCACGGGTACACGCCATAGGCGCTGAAGCCACCGCCCAGCAGTTCGCCGGGGACCGTCATGCCGTGCTGGCGGGGCAGCGCGGCGTATTGCGCTGCAGCTGACAGTGGCACCTCGATGCACTGCCCTTTCCAGGGCTTGCCACTCACCTGGGCACGCAACTGCGACACCACCGCGCTCATCACCGCCTCCACTGCCAGTTGCGAGCCCCCCATGTCGGCCCACAAGGTGGGCGGCAGGTGCGGCCCGTCGATGAGGCCGTTCTCCGCGATGTAGGTCAAGTCATGCCCCGGCTCGTTGGCGCGATCACCGGGGTAGCCCACGATGGCCACCTGGCTAAGTTGCGGGTGGCGCTTGTGCAGGGCCTTCCAGCCCAGGCCCAGCTTCTCAAGCGCCTGTGGACGAAAGCTGGTGAGCAGCACGTCCGTCTTTTCAAGCAGGGCATTCAGCGACTCCAGGTCGGCGGTCTGCTTCAGGTCACGCCGCAGCACCCTCACGCCCTGATGAAGCTGGGCGTAGAAGCTCGCGCGGTAGACCTGCATCGGGTCCCCCGCCGGGGGCTCGACCTTCACACAGGTGGCCCCCAGAGCGCGCAGGCGCATCAGCGCGGCAGGCCCTGGCAGGTTGAGAGCCAGACTGAGGACTCGGATCCCTTTGAGGGGCTTACTCATCGTCCCCACCCAGGGCACCCCCAAGCAGGGAGCCACCCGCAAAGCCACCTAGCAGGGAGCCTTCTTCACGGCTGCCGCCCCGCTGCGGGGCTGCGGCGAAGATGCGGCTGGCCAGGCGGCTGAAGGGCAGGCTCTGCAGCCACACGGTGCCGGGGCCGGTGATCTTGGCGAAGAAGAGGCCTTCGCCACCAAAGAGTGCGGTCTTGATCTTGCCGACGTACTGGATCTCGAAGCTGACGTTGGGGGTATAGGCCACCACGCAGCCGGTGTCGATCAACAGGGTTTCGCCGGGCTGAAGCTCGCGCTTGACGATGGTGCCGCCCGCATGCACAAAGGCCAGGCCGTCACCGTCGAGCTTCTGCATGATGAAGCCTTCACCGCCGAAGAAGCCCACGCTCATCTTCTGCTGGAAGCCAATGCCCAGCGACACGCCACGTGCGGCGCAGAGGAATGAGTCCTTCTGGCACAGCAGGGTGCCGCCCAGCTGCTTGAGGTCCATGGGCAGGATCTTGCCCGGGTAGGGTGCGCCAAAGGCGACACGCTGCTTGGTGCTGGCCTGGTTTTGATAGACCGTGGTGAACAGCGACTCGCCCGTCACCAGGCGCTTGGCGCCGCCCAGCAGCTTGCCGAAAAAGCCGCCTTGCTGGGCAGAGCCGTCGCCGAACACCGTGTCCATGCCGATGCCAGCGTCCATGTAGAACATGCTGCCGGCTTCGCCGATGGCGGCTTCGCCGGGGTCGAGCTCGATCTCGACGAATTGCATTTCAGAGCCGTTGATCTTGTAGTCAATGACGTCCATGGACATGATGAGCCCTCGTGTGCGGGAAAAAAGATGATCCGGGTTGGGGTAGGCGGGGTGCCTCAGCGCAGCAGGGCCAGCTCGTCTTGCGACAGCCAGCGCCAGCCGCCCGGCGGCAGATTGTGGGGCAAGGCCAATTCACCGATGTGACTGCGGTGCAAGGCCTGGCAGCGGTTGCCGGCAGCAGCCACCATGCGCTTGACCTGGTGGTACTTGCCCTCGCCCAGGGTCAAGGCCAGGGTGTGCTCGCCCGTCTGTTCGCAGGCCAGGGCGCGGACCGTCTGGCCGACTCCCGCAGGCGCGGGCGTGCGGCGCTGCGCACCGGGCTTTGGTTCGTCGCGCAGGGTCACGCCGTCCGTCAGGGCTTGCACCAGGGCCAGGGTCACCGGGTGCCTGCAGGTGACCTGGTAGACCTTGGGCACATGGTGGCGCGGTGAGGTCAGGCGGTGCAAAAAGGCCCCGTCATCGCTCAGCAGCAGCAGGCCAGTGGTGTCCTGATCCAGGCGCCCCACGGCCTGCACGCCGTTCTGCCCACCCTTGACAGGCCGCTGGCGCAAGGGCGCAGGCAAAAGGCTGTAGACGCTTGGCCACTGGCTGGGCTTGGCCGAACACTCCACCCCCGCGGGTTTGTGCAGCATCAGGTAAGCGCGGCTCACCACCGGCCACTCCGTCACCGGGCAGACCTCTGGCGTTACCGCCAGGCGGTGGCCCGGCTCAAGCCAGTGGGCCCGCCCCTGCTGAACCAGCCCGGCGCACAGCGCACGGGTGCCGAAGCCCTGGGTGTACAGGGCTTCGGCCAACTCTGGTGGCGTGGCGGCAGCAGACAAGCGACGATTATTGAACCGACAAGCGCTGGGCGCTGGTCTGCAACTTCTTGGGCAGGCTCAGGCGCAGCACGCCGTTGTCGTACTTGGCTTCGGCCTTGGCTGAGTCCACCTCCGCAGGCAAGCGGAAGCTGCGTGCAAACTGGCCAGCGCGGCGTTCCACGCGCAGCCACTTCACGCCGTTCTCCTCGCCCTCGCTGCGCTGCTCGGCCGGTTTGACCTCGGCACGCAGGGTGACCACGTCGCCATCGACGGTGACGTGGATGTCGTCCTTGCTCACACCAGGCAGATCGGCATGCACCGCATAGCCCCCTTCGGTTTCGGCCACGTCGACCCGAATGGGCGCGGGCTCGGCCGCCTGCTCGCCCGAACCCTGCACACCCACCGGGCGCACGAAGAAGCCGGGTGCGAAGTCTCGGAAAAAGTCGTCAAACAAGCTGTTGCGGGTCATCAGTGAAGTCATGCTCATCTCCTCATCACGGGTCGCGCCGCAGGCTGCGGCATGAGGCAGATGTGCTGATGCGGCGCAGATTTTCAAGGGGCTGGACTGCCCACGCTCGCGCAAAGCCATGGATGCAACTCAGATCGGGGGCAACCCGGCTCGAGTACGCGCCAACCTCAGGTTGAGGCTGGCTTCAACAGACCCGAGGTCCGACTCAAAGCGGGCCAAAATCCACAGCCCCCGCGCAATGAGCAAGCTGCTGCAGTGTTGGTGGCCCCCACGCAGAACTGCCCGTGTGGGCGCGCACTGCATCTGGCTGTCCTCGCTGTGGCAAACGCGCCTATCCCTCGCCCATCGCTGCAGTGGCGATGCTGGCTCAGACCGCTCTCGGACTTCTGTGGATGCAACCGCCACAAGGCTCCACCCGGTTGGGTGAGCCCGGTCATTCCTCGGAAAGCTGAGGGGAATCACACCGTCGAGGAACGCGTGCGCAGCAAGGTACTGGCCACATGGCTCGGTCCAGCCCTGCGCCCTCAGGCGCAGGGGCGCCGTCATGTTGGTGGAGCCGGGGGGAATTGAACCCCCGTCCGCAAGCCATCCTCAGTCAGTTCTACATGCGTAGTCGTCTGGTTTGAATCTCGCGGTGAGTGCCGCGCAGCGACACGCTGCACCCCACGCCAGCACGCTTGAATCTCAGCCTTTGCCAACGTGCGCGGCAAGGGCCCAGCCCATGTGAATTCCCTTGCAGCCTGGAAGCCCTGATTACTCAGAGCCCCCTTGCCCAGCCCATCGGCCAACTGTTGCAAGGCTCACCGGTGTTTAAGCGGCGAGTGCGAAACGTTCGTCGTTTGCAGTTACTTGGTTTCCAGTGGATTTACGAGCGGACTGGTGCTCGGCATGCCCTGCGCTGATTCCGCACCCACGTCGAAACCGGGTCGGCCCCGTGTTTGGTCGTCAAGCCGCGATATCGCGTTGAACAATCAGCATTTTAGGTGTGCGGCCTGTTTTTCAAGAGCTCGGTACGCATGTTTGCTGCGCCCAGGCCCTAACCGGCGCCAGCACGGCCAGTGGCGATTGCGCATGGGCATCCGCGCCCCAGGTGCTGGCATCGTGCTCGCCCAGATACCCCCAGTGGGCCGCTATGGTTCGCATGCCCGCGGCACGACCAGCCTGGATGTCACGCAAGTCATCGCCCACGTAGACGCAGCGCTCAGGCACCACGTCGGCCTGACGGCAGGCCTCGATCAAAGGTTCGGGACGAGGCTTGGAGTGAGGGGTTGTGTCGCCACTGACCACCGCGGCCGCGCCCCCAGCCAAGGCGCCAGGGCCCGCTAATCCCATTCGCAGGGTCAGGGGCTGCGTGAAGCGCACAGACTTGTTGGTGACGATGCCCCATTTCAAGCCTGCGGCCTGCAAGCCAAGCAGCAGGTCAGCGACGCCGCTGAACAGGGCTGTGCGCACGGCCAGTGCCTGCTCGTACTCATTGAAGAACTCTTCCTTGAGGGCGTCGAATTCATCCATGCCGGGCTTCAGCCCGAAGGCCACTCCCAGCAGCCCTCGTGCGCCAGCGCCACAGACTGGGCGGTAGGCTGCGTCAGGCAGGCTGGCCAAACCACGGCGGGTTCGCAGGCGATCCACAGCCGCGCCCAGGTCAGGGGCACTGTCGATGAGGGTGCCGTCCAAATCAAAGAGGACGGCCTCGAGCGCAGCGGGTGTGAGCGCTGGACGCAGCGTGGACATCAGATCGGCTTTCGGGTGGCAAACATGTAGTTCACGCTGGTGTCGCGCGAATGCCAGTAGCGCCCAGTGATGGGGTTGTACTCAAGCCCGCGCGCCTCCACCAGATCCAGCCCTGCCGCCCGCGCCTGCGCAGCCAGCTCGGACGGCTTGATGAACTTGGCGTACTCGTGGGTGCCTCTCGGGAGGAGGTTGAGTACGTACTCAGCACCCACGATCGCAAACAGAAACGACTTCGGGTTGCGGTTGAGGGTCGAGAAGAACACCCAGCCGCCGGGCTTGCACAAGGTGGCGCAGGCCGCCACGACTGAAGCCGGGTCAGGCACGTGTTCCAGCATTTCCATGCACGTCACGACATCAAAAGTGCCTGGCTGCTCGGCCGCCAGTGCTTCCGCACTCACCTCGCGGTACGAGACGTTTGGGGTTTCGGCCTCTAGCGCATGCAGCTGCGCCACTTTGAGCGCCTTGGTGGCGAGGTCGATGCCCAGCACCTGTGCGCCCTGGCGTGCCATCGCATCAGCGAGGATGCCGCCGCCACAGCCCACATCTAATGCGGCTCGGCCGCCGAGGCCGCCGACCGTCTGCTCAATCCACTCCAACCTCAGGGGATTGATGCGGTGCAACGGACGGAATTCGGACTCTAGATCCCACCAGCGGTGCGCCAATTCACTGAACTTGGCCAACTCAGCGGGGTCGGCGTTGAAGGGGGGTGCGTGGGCGTTGGTTGTGGACATCAAGACACTTTAGCCGCGAGCCAGTTATCAAAACAGAAGGCAAAAAAAAGCCCCGCAGTGCGGGGCTTTTTGCAGCCACTGAAGGGTCAGCGACGGGTACGGGTGCCGACCACCTCGATCTCGACACGGCGATTCTTCGCCTTGCCTTCCTTGGTCTTGTTGTCGGCCACGGGCTGCTTCTCGCCCTTGCCTTCGGTGTAAACGCGGTTCTTCTCGATGCCCTTGGA
>CAZRRW010000021.1:0-18163 GCA_964602505.1 uncultured Burkholderiaceae bacterium | reverse complement strand
CAGCCACCATCTTGCAGGCTGTCAAGCAGCGCAATCCGAGCCTTCCGTCTTTGTGCGCCAACGACGGTGCGGGCATTCGCCCAGCGATCATGGACGCCATCATGCCGCTCATGCAGCAGCGGCGCTTGAGCGGCAACCCGATGGAGACCGGTGCCGAAGTCAGTGCTGCGATTCGGCGTGAATGCGTGGCCCTGTCAGCGCCAGGCAGCGTGAGCGAGCCAGGTGGCACGGCCAGTGGCGCGGTTGCTGCGGTACCCGTTGACGCGATGACGCTGATGTTTGAAGGCCGCTCTCGCTTGGCACCTATTCGCTTCAACCTGGAGGCCAGCACCATGGGGCTGCTGACCCGCCCACACAACCAGCTGCTCCGCCCGGCCGACGGTGTGCCGCGCCCTGCGGCCGGTTGGCCCACGGTGGTGTATGTGCCGGGTTGTGGGGACTTGTTGCGCAGCCATGTGGGGCAGGTGAGCGACTTTTTGCAGGCAGGCTATGCGGTGCTGGCGGTGGACGCCTATGGCCCGCGCTCCCAGCGCGACTGCCGCAATGGCGTGGTGAACCCCGGCGTGGTCGCCGGAGATGCCTTGCAGGCCCTTGAGCAGTTGCAAGCCGTAGAGGGCGTGGACAAGCGCCGCATCTTTCTGGTGGGTCAATCCATCGGTGGCATGGCGGCCCAGTGGGCCAGTGGTGAGGCCAACTTGGCGAAGGCACAAGCTGCATCGCCTAGCAAGCCGCGCTTTGCCGCCCTGGTCAGCCGCTACAGCAGTTGCCGCCAACCTATCACCCGTGGGGCTGATATGCCGGTCATGCCGCGCGACGGGGCTACCCCACTGCTGATGCTGATGGCGCAAGACGATCTGGAGTCGCCCCCTCAAGCCTGCTTCCCCTTGCTTGATGAGTTGAAGGCGCAAGGCAGGCCAGTAACTTGGCACGTTTACCCCTCGCCCGCCACCCATGGATGGGACTTGGTGGAGGCCAACGGCTTTGTCTACATCACCCCGTCGGGCCAGTCCCAGGTGTATCGCTACGACCGCGCGGTGTCTGAAGACGCCATGCGCCGCACGCTGGAGTTTTTGCGTAGCGCACCAACATCGCGCTGAAACAGCGCTGCGGCACGGTCGGTGCCGTGGGTTTGCGCCTAGCCGAGCTGCTGGTGGTGGATGCCAAGGCGGCCCACCAGTTGGAGGGTGGCGGGCGTTAGGTTCTCGGTCTTATCAGGCGGCTCTGTAATTGCCCTAGCCCGCAAATGCCGGGTTGATCTGATCATTCACCCCGAAGCGGCCCGAATGGCACAAGGTTCAGGGGGCACAGCGCTTCCAAGCTCCCCCGCGTCGTCAAAAAATCGTCAAGGCTGTCATTGAAGACGTTTCATCTACGACTGGAATTTGCCAATGGAGCTGGGCCTCAGCAACCATCATTTCATCCACCCCACCCCGTTTGATAGCAGCCTGCCCCTGCGGCGAGCGCAAGTGGACGCGTGGGTCATGGCGGTTCAGCATTTGCGGCACGCCGCACTGAAAAAGTGCCGGGTGGGCAGCGCAGACCGCCTGCCTACCCACGCCTGGGTGCAACTGGTGTAGCTGCCGCAGTCGCGGCAGTGGGTGCACTTGTGCTGCGGGCAGAGCGCCACATCCACGGCTACGGCAGCCGCATCACCGACGCAATCCAAAGCGGCCAGTTGATGGTCGTGGCAGAGCGTTTGGCGCGAGACGCCCGCCTGCGGGCCTGAGACCGCGCCCGCCCCCCGTGGGTAGCAGGTGGCCCGGGCGGCGTGTGTCTCAGGTGCGCGGCTTGACGTCCACGCTGCCCTTCATGCCCGCCTCGAAATGGCCGCGCTCAAAGCAGGCCATGCCCCAGGTGCCGCCTTCCTTGAAGGTGTAGAGCATTTCGGCGGCCTGGCCGGGCGCCACCGACAGGGCCCCGTCTTCCGGGCCATGGTGGTGGTGCGCCTTGCCCTTCTTTGCAGCCGCGACCATCTCTTTCTGGTGCTTGGCCAGTTCGTCCGGGCGGCCCAGCACCAGTTCATGGCGCACCTGGCCCTTGTTCACCGCCACGATGCGGATGGTTTCGCCTTGCTTGGCCTCCCAGGTGGCCGGTGAAAAGCGCATGGTGTCGTCCATCTCCACCACCACCACCCGCACGTTGCCCGGGTTGGCGCTGGCCGCTTCGCCAGCGGTGGCGGCCGTCGCCTTGGGGGTGTCGTGGCTGTGCGCATGGCCGTCGTCGTGGCCATGGCTGTGGCCCAGGCCTGGGGGCAGCAGTTGCCAGGCCAGCACCGAACCGGCCACCACCACGGTGCCCGCCAGCGTGCCGTAGCGGGCCAGGGCACCGGGGCTGATGGGCCGCTCGGCCTGCGGGCCGCGGCCTTCCATGAAGTACACCGCCACCAGGCTCATCGCAAAGCCCAGGGGCACCACCCAGGCGCTGCGTTCTGGCGAGTCGGGGAAGTGCTGCAGCCCGCCGGTGAAGAAGCCCAGGCCCACCGAGGCCAGCACGCCAAAGCCCAGCAGGTCGGCCCAGCGCTTCTGGCCCGGGCTTGCCTTCATCTCCATGGCTGCGCCCACCAGAAAGCACAGCACCCCGGCCGCCGCCGTGGCCACCGAACGTTCGCCGCTGAAAAAACCGTGGTTCACCGCACCGGCCACAAAGCTGATGCCAGCGTATTTGCACAGGCTGGCGACGTGCTGGGTTTGAAAACTCATGACATGCTCCATCAGAAGAACGGCCGCCCCAGGGGGCGGCCCATACACAGGGTCAGACCGGGTTCAGGCCGGTTTGTTCAACCCCAGCTTCTCCACCAGGGCCTTTTCGCGGGCAAAGGTTTCGGCGGCAAACTGGCTGTAGGCCGCGCTGCTCATGTACATGGGCACCATGTCATAGCGGCCCAGGGCCTCGGTGTAGCTGGGGTGGTCCATGGCGATCTTGAAGCCGTCGTGCAGGCGGCGCACCAGCTCAGGCGCCATGCCCTTGGGCGCACCGATGCCAAAGGGCGAGTTCTGCACCATGTTCAGGCCCAGTTCGCGCAGGGTGGGCGCGTCGCGGAATTTCGGCAGCCGCTGCTCGCCCCAGGTGTTCAGCACCCGCAGCTTGCCGCTTTCCACATGCGGGGCAAAGCCGGTGCTGTCCGCCGCGGCCATGATCTGCCCGCCCAGAATGCTTTGCATCAAATCAGCGCTGCCCCGGTAGGGAATGTGGTTGAGCTGCAGGTTCAGCCGCTGCGCAATGTCCTCCATCGTCAGGTGCGGGGTGGTCAGCGTGCCGGTGGAGCCATAGCTCAGCTTGCCGGGGTTGGCACGGGCATAGGCCACAAAGTCTTGCCAGGTTTTGATGGGGCCATCGGCCGGCACCACCAAACCAAAGGCGTAACCCGTCACGTTGAGGATGTAGCTGATGTCTTTGACCGGGTCCCAGGTGATGCGGGTCACATACGGCAGGCGGAACACGCCGAGGGGAATTTGTGCGAGCAAATAGCCGTCCGCCTGCGCGGTTTGCAGCGCCACGGCCGGCAGGGTGCCGCCAGCGCCCGGGCGGTTTTCAATCACCACCGGCTGGCCAAACACCTTGCTGGCGTTGTCGGCCAGCACCCGCATGGTGATGTCGGTGGGGCCGCCGGCCGGGAAGGCAATGGCCAGGCGGATGGGGCGGTTGGGAAAGCCCGCCGCTGCGCCCGTGGTGGCCGCAGCCATGGGGGTGATGGCTGGGGCTGGCGTTGGGGCCTGGGCCAAGGCGAGGCCCAGGCCTCCCAGGCCAGATGCGCCGAGTGTGGTGGCGGCTTGAATGAGCTGGCGGCGTTTCATGGGCGTCTCCTGTGTGTTGATGTGACAGATCAATGATTCAAGCGCATCCGCGCCAGCACGGGAATCAGGGCCTGCCCGGTGTGGCTGGCCTTCACCCGTGCCAGGTCGTTCGGCGTAGCCGCAGCCACCAGCTGCCCGCCGCCCGTGCCGCCCTCTGGCCCCAGGTCAATCACCCAGTCGGCCTCGGCCACCAGGTCCAGGTCGTGCTCAATCACCACCACGCTGTGCCCGCCCTCCACCAGGCGGTGCAGCACCCGGATGAGCTTCTCCACATCGGCCATGTGCAGGCCCACCGTGGGTTCGTCCAGCACGTACAGGGTGTGGGGTGTCAGCCCGCGCCGGGCCGCCCCAAGCGGGCGACCCCCCTCGGGGGGTGACGCCGCAGGCGTCTGGGGGCTCAGGGCCTGGCCGCGGCGCGTCACGTCGTCGCGCACCTTGCTCAGCTCAGTGACCAGCTTGATGCGCTGCGCCTCGCCGCCGCTCAGGGTGGGGCTGGGCTGGCCCAAGGTCAGGTAGCCCAGACCCACGTCCTGCAAAAGCTTCAAGGGGTGGGCAATGACCGGCATGGAGGCAAAGAAGTCCACCGCCTCGTCCACCTCCATGTTCAGCACGTCGCCCACGCTCTTGCCGCGCCAGGTGACGGCCAGGGTCTCCGGGTTGAAGCGCTGGCCATGGCAGACCTCGCAAAGCACCTTCACGTCGGGCAGAAAGCTCATCTCGATGGTGCGCATGCCCTGACCTTCACAGCTCGGGCAGCGCCCCTCGCCGGTGTTGAAGCTGAAGCGCCCTGGCCCGTAGCCCCGAGCCTTGGCCTCCAGGGTTTCGGCAAACAGCTTGCGGATGGTGTCCCAGAACCCGATGTAGGTGGCGGGGCAGGAGCGCGGGGTCTTGCCAATGGGTGTCTGGTCCACCTCCAGCACCCGATCCACCGCCTCCCAGCCAGTCACCTCGGTGCAGCCCACCCACCGCGACTTGCTGCGCCGGGCCTGCCGGCTGAGCACGGCCTCCTGGACATTGGCCAGCAGCACGTCGCGCGCCAGGGTGCTCTTGCCCGAGCCCGACACCCCGGTGATGGCCACCAGCCGCTTCAGGGGCACGGGCACGGTGAGACTTTGCAGGTTGTGCAGCTGCGCGCCATGCACCACCAGGGCCTCGGCCGATGGCCCGCGGGTAGGCACCAGCGGGTGGGCCAGCGGCTGGGCCAGGTAGCGGCCTGTGACCGAGCCTTCGGCCGCAGACACCTGCGCCACCGAGCCCTGGGCCACCAGCCTTCCGCCGCGCTTGCCGGCGCTGGGGCCCATGTCGATGATGTGGTCGGCCCGGCGAATGGTGTCTTCGTCATGCTCCACCACCACCAGGGTGTTGCCTTTGTCGCCCAGCTTGTGCAAGGCGTTCAGCAGGATGCCGTTGTCACGGGCATGCAGGCCAATCGTCGGTTCGTCCAGCACGTAGCACACGCCCTGCAGGTTGCTGCCCAGCTGCGCCGCCAGCCGGATGCGCTGGGCCTCGCCACCGCTGAGCGTGGGGGCACCGCGGTCAAGGGTCAGGTAGCCCAGCCCCACCTCTTCCAGAAACTCAAGCCGCCCTTCAATCTCGGGCAGCAGGTCGCGGGCGATCTCGGCATCGCGGGGTGACAGCGTGCCGCCTTGTCGCAGGTCTTGAATCCAGTGGCGGAGCTCGGTGACCGATCGCTGTGCCAACACTGTGATCGCCATGCCCGCAAACCGCACCGCGCGGCTGGTGGCGTTGAGCCGGGTGCCGTGGCAGGTGGCGCAAGGCTCGTCACTCACGTCGTCCACCTCGGCCTCGGCAAAGCTTTGCTCCCGGCCGCGGTTGTCCTCGGCCATCAGGGTGTCGTCCAGCGCCTGGCGCTGCGCCTTGCTCAGCTTGAGCCCGGTGCCCACGCAGTCGGGGCACCAGCCGTGCTTGGAGTTGTAGGAGAACATGCGCGGATCCAGCTCGGCGTAGCTGGTGCTGCACACCGGGCAGGCCCGCTTGGTGGAAAACACCTGCACACGCCCCAGTGCCGCGGTGGGGCTGCCCGCCAGCATGGCGGCCTTCAGCCCAGTCAGCGGGGCCAGCACATGGGCCACGCCCTTGCCATGCTCCAGCGCGGTAGCCAGTGCTGTGCGCAGCAGGCCCTCGTGCTCCGGGTTGACCACCACGTCGGCCACGGGCAGCTCGATGGTGTGCTCCTTGAAGCGGTCCAGCCGTGGAAACGGCCGGGTGGGCAGGAACTCGCCATCCACCCGCAAATGGGTGTGGCCGCGGGGCGCAGCCCATTGGGCCAGCTCGGTGTAGACGCCCTTGCGGTTCACCACCAAGGGCGCCAGCAGGCCAATGTGCTGGCCCCGGTAGCCCCCTGCGGCGGGCTCGCGCAACAGCTGCGCGGCAATGCTGTCGGGCGTCTGGGGGCGCACTGGCGCGTCGTCGTGGATGCAGTGCTGGGTACCCAGCTTCACAAACAGCAGCCGCAGAAAGTGCCACACCTCGGTGGTGGTGCCCACCGTGCTCTTGCGCCCGCCGCGAGACAGCCGCTGCTCAATGGCCACCGTGGGTGGAATGCCAAACACCGCGTCCACCTCGGGCCGCCCGGCGGGCTGCACGATGCTGCGGGCATAGGCGTTCAGGCTTTCCAGGTAGCGGCGTTGCCCTTCGTTGAAGAGGATGTCAAAGGCCAGGGTGCTCTTGCCCGAGCCCGACACGCCGGTCACCACGCTGAACTTGCCGCGCGGCACGTTCACGCTCAAGCCCTTGAGGTTGTGTTCGCGGGCGTTCACGATCTCAATGGCTTCATGCGCCGTGTCGCGGGCCCGGCGCTCCAGCCGGGCGGCGTAGGCCGCATGGGCCTCGCGCACCTCCACCACGCTGGCCGCACCGAGTGCGCTTTCATACGCCAGCAAGGCCGCACCGGTGTGCGAGGTGGCGTGGGCCTTCAGGTCGTCGGGGGTGCCGGTGGCCACCAGCTCGCCGCCGTCTTCACCGCCTTCCGGGCCCAGGTCAATCAGCCAGTCGCTGGCGCGGATCACGTCCAGGTTGTGCTCAATCAGCACCACCGAATGCCCCGCGTCAATCAGGCGGCGCAGGGCCCGCATCAACTTGGCGATGTCGTCGAAGTGCAGCCCGGTGGTGGGTTCGTCAAACAGGTAGAGCGTGCCCTTCTTTGCCAGGCGGTTGGCGGCGATGGGCGAGGGCACCGAGGCCGCCTCGGCCAGAAAGCCTGCCAGCTTCAGCCGCTGCGCCTCGCCACCGCTGAGGGTGGGCACCGGCTGGCCCAGCTTCACGTATTCCAGCCCCACTTCAACCAGCGGTTTCAACACCCGCTGGACGTCCCGGTCGTCCTTGAAGGCGGCCGCTGCTTCTTCCACGGTCAGCTCCAGCACGTCGGCCACGCTCAGCGACAGCCCGCCGCGCTCGATCTTCACTTCCAGCACCTCGGGCCGGTAGCGCCGGCCGTCGCAGTCGGGGCAGCGCAGGTACACGTCGCTCAGGAACTGCATCTCCACATGCTCGAAGCCAGAGCCGCCGCAGGTGGGGCAGCGCCCGTCGCCGCTGTTGAAGCTGAACTTGGCGGCGGTGTAGGCCCGCTGCGCCGCCAGTGGCGTGGCGGCAAACAGCGCACGGATGGCGTCCCAGGCGCCCACGTAGCTGGCCGGATTGGAGCGGGCGGTCTTGCCGATCGGGCTCTGGTCGACAAAGATGGCGTCGGCCAGCCAGTCGGTGCCCAGCAGGTCGTCGTGCGCGCCGGGCGTCTCGGTGGCTTTGCCAAACGCCCGGCACAGCGCGGGGTACAGCACGTCCTGCATCAGCGTGCTCTTGCCTGAGCCAGACACCCCCGTCACCGTGACCAGGCGGTTGAGCGGGAACTCGACGGACACGCCCTTCAGGTTGTGGTCGCGGGCGTTCTGCACTACCAACCGGGGTGTGCTGGCATCGACTGCCCGGCGAAAGCCCAGGCCGATGCTCTTGCGTGCGCCCAGGTAGGCGCCGGTCAGGGTGTCGGCGCCGCGAATCGCCTCGGGGGTGCCGTCAAACACGATCTGCCCACCGCGCGCGCCCGGGCCGGGGCCCATGTCGATCAGGCGGTCGGCGGCCAGCATCACGGCCGGGTCGTGCTCGACCACCACCAGGGTGTTGCCGGCGTCGCGCAAGCGGTGCATGGCCTGCACGATGCGGTTCATGTCGCGCGGGTGCAGGCCGATGCTGGGCTCGTCCAGCACGAACAGGGTGTTCACCAGCGAGGTGCCGAGTGCGGTGGTGAGATTGATGCGCTGCACCTCGCCGCCGCTCAGCGTGCGGCTCTGGCGGTCGAGCGTGAGGTAGCCCAGGCCCACGTCACACAGGTACTGCACGCGGGTTCGGATCTCGTCCAGCACCATCCGCGTGGCTTGCGCCTCCGCCTTCTGCACGCCTAGGGGCGGCCCGGCGGCAGGCCTGCCGCCTGCATCGCTGTCCAGCTCGGCCTGCAATGCGTCGAAGAAGCGCCGCAGGCGGCTGATGGGCAGCAGCATCAGGTCGTGCAGGCACAGACCAGGCAGGGCCTGCAGCTGCTCGGCAGTCCACTTCACCCCATGCGGCAGGAAGCGTTCTCTGCCGCCCAGCGCGGCTTCTGCCGCAGCCCGGCTGCCCACCCGCCACAGCAGGCTGTCAGCCTTCAGGCGGGCACCGTGGCAGGTGGGGCATTCGGTGTAGCTGCGGTACTTGCTCAAGAGCACCCGGATGTGCATCTTGTAAGCCTTGGACTCGAGGTACTCAAAAAAGCGGTCGACCCCGTACCACTGCTTGTTCCAGTGGCCCTTGTAGTCGGGCGTGCCGTGCAGCACCCAGTCCTTCTGGTGCTGCGGCAGGGCCTGCCAAGGCGTGTCGCGCGGAATGCCGGCCACCTCGGCATGGCGCATCAGGTCGTCCTGGCATTCAGACCACGCGGGCGTCTGGAACACCTTGATGGCGCCGTTACGCAAGGTCTTCTTGGCATCGGGCACCACCAGGCCATAGTCGACGCCGATGACGCGGCCAAAACCGCGGCAGGTGTCGCAGGCCCCCGCCGCCGAGTTGAAGGAGAACATGCTTGGGATGGGCTGCGCGTAGCGGATGTCGCTGTCGGGGCAGTGCAGGCCGGTGCTGAAGCGCCAAGCCTCTTCGCTGGGCGGCCCGGCGCCGGGTGAGTCTTGCTCTGGCGCAGCGGTCTGCTCTGAGTTGACATACACCGTCATGCGGCCACTGCCGCGCTTGAGGCACAGCTCAATCGCTTCCAGGGCGCGGGCTTGCTCCACACCCCGCTCGCCGCCGACGCGAAAGCGGTCGGCCACCACGTCCAGCAGCTTCTTGCCACCGGCCTCGCGTTCGCTGTGGATGCGGGTGAAGCCGCTGGCCGACAGCCACTGCGCCACCTCCTGCGCGCTGGTGTTGGCCGGCAGCTCGACCGCAAAGGTGAGTACCGCTCGTGTGCCCGAGGCCCCGGCACGAGCTTGCAGCTCGGCCCAGATGCTCTGCGGGTTGTCCTGCCGCACCGGCTCCGCGGTGTGCCGGTCGAACAAGGCCCCAGCCCTTGCGAACAGGAGCTTGAGGTGGTCGTTCAGCTCGGTCATGGTGCCCACGGTGCTGCGGCTGGTGCGCACCGGGTTGGTCTGGTCGATGGCGATGGCGGGGGGCACGCCTTCGATGCGGTCGACCTGGGGCTTGTCCATGCGGTCGAGGAACTGCCGGGCATAGGCCGAGAAGGTCTCGACGTAGCGGCGCTGGCCCTCGGCAAACAGGGTGTCAAACACCAGGCTGGACTTGCCCGAGCCCGATGGCCCGGTGACGACCGTCAATTCGCCGGTCTGGATGTCGATGTCGAGGTGCTTGAGGTTGTGCTGGCGCGCGCCGCGGATGCGGATGGCGGCGCCCTTGAGTTCGGCGGGCAGGCTTTTGGACATGACGGCTTGCGGACGGCGCGGGCTTGCGGGAGGGCCCGCCACAGGCACCCCGCAGGATGGCGGGGGAAAGCAGTCTAGGGCAGCTTGTCGGATGACAGCTTTTCAGCGAAGACGTACACTCAAACTACTGGATCTTCATACACCTATGGGTATCGACCTTCTGCCCGCATTCATCCGTGAGAACTACGAGGTTCACGAGTGGAAGCACGCATCGGCCATCTTGGTGCAGGACTTTCCAAACGAATGGAGAGACATTTGCGATTTGCTTAAGCAGTTCAGGCTGCGCAAATCGTGGATCACCGAAGGTGGCGGAAACAAGAGTCCTGTGTCAACGAACATCGATGGGTTCTTGTACGGGCGAGGGTGGGTCGAAAAGCAGTTCGACACACAGATCGAAGTAGACGGCACCAAAAGCGAGTCGCCAACCCATAACATCGACTGTTTCAAGAATCGAGTGGCGCTCGAAATCGAGTGGAATAACAAAGACCCGTTTTTTGACCGCGACTTGAACAACTTTCGTCTGCTGTTCGATTTGCGGGCGGTCAGAGTTGGGGTCATCATCACCCGCTGCGATGAATTGCAAGACGTGTTCCGAGAAATCGGACGCGGTGGAAGTTTTGGTGCCTCCACGACCCACATGAGTAAGCTGCTCCCGCGCATCAACGGTGGCGGTGGAGGTGGTTGTCCTATTCTGGTGTTCGGTATCTCTCGCAAGCTCTACGAGGAGGGCAAATGACTACAGACCTCGTTGCCTCGGCCGATTTCCAGAGAGTTGTAGATGGACAAAGGTTCGCGACCATCTTGGCCGATCCGCCTTGGCAGTTCCAAAACCGGACGGGCAAGGTTGCGCCAGAGCATCGGCGATTGAACCGGTACGGCACGATGGGCCTGGACGACATCAAAGCACTGCCGGTCGCAGAAGCTGCAGCAGATCCCGCGCATTTGTATCTCTGGGTGCCAAATGCATTGCTTCCCGAAGGGCTCGCGGTAATGCAGGCGTGGGGGTTCACTTACAAGACGAACTTTGTCTGGCACAAGATCAGGAAAGATGGTGGGCCAGATGGAAGAGGCGTGGGGTTCTACTTTCGTAACGTCACGGAGTTGGTGCTGATGGGCGTGCGTGGCAAGAATGCAAGAACGCTTGCTCCGGGACGGCGTCAAGTCAATATCCTCAAGACTCAGAAGCGGGAGCACTCACGAAAGCCGGATGAGTTCTACGAAATTGTTGAGGCGTGCAGCCCGGGGCCTCGCTTGGAGTTGTTCGCCCGCGGTACACGCCCAGGGTGGGTTGCGTGGGGCAACCAAGCTGAAGAGTACTTTCCGGATTGGTCAACGTACTCGAATCATTCTCGGGCTGCTGTGCCCAGGCCATTCGAAGAAATCAAGGCGCAGAAAGCGCTTGTAGCAGTGTGATCAGCAGGCACTGCTGGTCGGTGCCAACAGCGAACACTGGAGGCTTGGCTGCGAGACCCTCGAGGGGGCGCTCAACGCCATGTTCCGCGCAGTAACTTAAGCCGCCGCAGTTTTAAAGCGTTTTGGTTGTGAGCCGGTGAGTGCTCCGTTGTCACGCGGCAGTTGACGGCGTGTTGGCGGCTGTGCCGCCTGCGCCTGCAACTGCTGTGGTCGTGGGGGTCTTCTCCTCCCGGCGCAGCGGGATGCCGCGCAACGTGAGGGGCGACTGTTTGCCCAGCGACTGACTAAGCCTTTACAGAATTTAGGGGAATTTGTGGCGCCCAGGGTTAACCCCGAAATACCTGACACAGGTCTGACTCGCGCCTGACCTCCGGCTGACGCTGACCCGGCGGCAGGCCTCAGGGTCGGCGGGAGATGCCAGTGGGCAGGTTGGCTGCGGCTGTCCAGCTGGGCCCCTCAAACCAGGGGTCTCCCCGCAGGTAGGCCGCCAGCATCGGCAGCGCGTCATTGCCCCAGAAATGGCGTCCGTCCACGGTGACGGTGGGCACGCCAAACACGCCGACGGCGAGGGCTGCGTCGGTGTTGGCTTTCAGGGTGGACTTGGCGTGTTGCATCACCGCGCTGTCGGGCGCCATGTCTGCTTCGCTCAGGCCCAGTTCAGCGCCGAGGGGGGCCAGATTGGCCAGATCGGACGGATCCATCCCGCTGTTCCAGGCCAGGGCAAAGGCGCGCTCGCACTGGAAGCGGTTGGGCTGGCCCTGTGCATGCCGCTGGCCTGCCGCCAGCGCAAGGCGCAGCAGAGGCAGGGGGTTGAAGGGGTGTGCGGCAGGCAGCCGGGTTGGCGTGCCTTGCGCATGGGCCTGCCACAGCACCTGCCGATAGGTCCAGTCTCTCTTGGGTGCAATCTCGGCTGGCCCAAGCTGGCCGTGGTGCTTCAGCAAGGCCGCAAACAGGATCGGCCGATAGCTGACCTGGTAGCTCAGTCCCTGCAGCTCGCGGGGCAGGCGGTCGAACGCCAGGTGGGCGTAGGGCGAGATGAAGTCGAACCAGAAGACCAGATGCTTCATCGCTGCATCCTGGACACCCGTCCGGGCAGTTCGCGCCAGACGGCCCGCTTGGCGGCATCGTCTAGAGCGCTCCACTGGATGATCTCGTCCATGGTGCGAAAACAGCCCTCGCACCAGCCCGTGACCGGATCCATCTGGCAGACTGACGTGCAGGGCGATGGCACTGGCTGGCCTGCCTGGGCCGCCTGGGCCCGGCTGGTGAACTGGGAGAGCGTGGGGGCGGTGTGCCGCACCGAGCTGGTCATGCCTTGGCCCGCCTGGCCAACATGGCATTGGCCACCCGGCTCGCGGGTTTGCGGCCCAGCACGCCGCTGATGAAGGCCCCCGCGTCCACCAGGGCGTCGAGGTCAATGCCGGTCTCGATGCCCAGGCCGTGCAGCAGGTACACCACATCTTCGGTGGCCACATTGCCGGTGGCCCCCTTCGCGTAAGGGCAGCCGCCGAGCCCGGCCACTGAGCTTTCGACCTGGGCCACGCCCATTTGCAGCGCGGCATAGATGTTGGCCAGCGCCTGCCCATAGGTGTCGTGGAAGTGGACAGACACCTTCTCCAGCGGCCAGTGCGCCAGCGTGGCGTCCAGTGCCGACCGAACCTTCGCAGGCGTGCCCACCCCAATGGTGTCGGCGATGTAGACATGATCCACGCCCACGTCGCGGTAGGCCTTCGCCACCCGGGCAACCTGTGCGGGCGACACCTCGCCCTCGTAGGGGCAGCCCAGTGCGCACGAGATCGGCCCCTTGACGCTCATGCCGGCGGCATGCGCGGCGGCCACCACCGGGGCCATGCGCTCGAAGCTTTCCGCGATCGAGCAATTGGTGTTCTTCTGGCTGAAGGCCTCGGTGGCCGCCGCAAAGACGACGATCTCGTCCGCCTGGCCAGCCAGAGCGCCCTCAAAGCCCCTCATGTTGGGCACCAGGGCGGAGTAGCGAACGCCCGGCTGCCGCACCAAACCGGCCATCACCTGCGCGGCATCGGCCATCTGGGGTACCCATTTCGGGCTCACGAAACTGGCCACCTCCATCTGGCGCACGCCTGCCTTTTGCAGCTTCTCGATCAGGGCCAGCTTGTCGGCGGTGGCGATGGCCTGCGCCTCGTTCTGGAGGCCATCGCGCGGTCCGACGTCCAGAACGGTCGCCCGTGACGGGAGGTGGGAAGATGGCACAGACATGTCGCGATGACCCGAGAAAGCAATGATTGTGTGGTTCAGGCTGGCGCAAACTCAAGCAGTTCGGCACCTTCCGCCACCTGCTCGCCAATGGCGTAGTGCAGCGCCAGCACCTGGCCTTCGCCTGGCGCGTGGATGGTGTGCTCCATCTTCATGGCCTCCATCACCACCAGGGCCTGCCCCTTGTGCACGGTGGCACCAGCCTCCACCAGCCAAGACACGATCTTGCCGGGCATTGGCGCGCTCAGTCGACCGGTTTCGTCGGTGTCTTCGCCCGCATGTGCCAGCGAGTCGGGCAGGGTCAGCTCGAACTGTTCGCCATGGACAAACACCGTCAGCTGTTCACCCCGGCGCACCACACTGGCCTCGTACGCCGCAGCGCCCAGGTGCACCCGCAGGCGGCGGTGGCCTGTGGCAGGCCCCAGAGCCTGCCAGGCAAAGGGCTCGCCGTTGAGTGTCATGTGCCGTGCGCCGCCACCAGACCCGCTCAGGGTCACGGCGTGAGGCGTGTCCCCCAGGGTGAAGGTCCAGCGGCGGCCCGAGCCTGCGAGTCGCCATCCGTTGCGGTGGCTGAAGGGGTCGGCCGACTCAAGCGCCTGTTCTGCGCGCATCAACTCGGCCGCAGCGGCTGCAAGCACCTGGTTCAGAGGCGTCTGGTTAGGTTGGAACAGCTGGGCCCCTTCACGCGCAATGAGGCCGGTATCGACCTCACCGCTGGCAAACGCCCGGGTGGCCAGTACTTGACGCAGGAAGTTGACATTGGTGTGCAGGCCACCCACCTGGGTCTGGGCCAGCATGGCGTCCAGTCGCGCCAGCGCCTGTGCCCGGTCCGTGCCCCACGCGATCAGCTTGGCGATCATCGGGTCGTAGTACGGCGTGATCTCGTCCCCCTCGCCCACGCCCGCATCGACCCGGCAGGCCGCCTTGGGGGAGCCGACTTCAAAGCGGTGGTGAGGCGGCAGACGCAGATGGGTCAGCCGACCAATGGAGGGTAGGAACTGGTTGGCCGGGTTCTCGGCATAGAGCCGCGCCTCCACGGCATGGCCGTCAAGGCGCAGCTGCGCCTGGGTCAGCGGCAGGGGCTCCCCCGATGCAATGCGCAGCTGCCACTCCACCAGGTCCAGGCCAGTGACCATCTCCGTCACCGGATGCTCCACCTGAAGCCGGGTGTTCATTTCCATGAAGTAGAAGCGGCCGTCCGGTTCGACAATGAATTCCACCGTGCCTGCACCCACATAGCCCACGGCCTTGGCCGCAGCGACGGCGGCATCGCCCATCTGCTGACGCCGTTCGGGTGTCATGCCTGGGGCTGGCGCCTCCTCCAGCACTTTCTGGTGGCGGCGCTGGACTGAGCAGTCCCGTTCGAACAGGTACACGCAGTCGCCGTGCGTGTCGGCAAACACCTGGATCTCGATGTGCCGCGGCTTTTGCAGGTAGCGTTCGATCAGCACCGCATCGTCGCCAAAGCTGTTGCGGGCTTCGCGCTGGCAGCTTGCCAGGGCTGCGGCAAAGTCCTCGCTGCGTTCGACCACCCGCATGCCCTTGCCGCCCCCGCCAGCGCTGGCCTTCAGCAGCACCGGGTAGCCCATGCGGTCGGCTTCGCGTTGCAGCAAGGCGGGGTCCTGGTCGGCACCGTGGTAGCCCGGCACCAGGGGCACGCCAGCCGCTTCCATGCGCTGCTTGCTCTCGGCCTTCAGGCCCATGGCCTTGATGGCCGAGGGCGGCGGGCCAATGAAGACGATGCCTGCGTTTGCGCAGGCTACTGCAAAGTCCTCGTTCTCGCTCAGAAAGCCATACCCGGGATGGATGGCCTGCGCCCCGGTGGCCAGGGCGGCTGCAAGGATGGCGTCGCCCCTGAGATAGCTGTCGCGCGGTGCGCTGCCCCCGACATGCACGGCTTCATCACAGGCCAGCACATGCTTGGCCTGGGCATCCGCATCAGAGAAGACCGCAACGGTTCGGATGCCCAGCTTGCGGGCCGTGGCGGCCACCCTGCAGGCAATCTCGCCCCGGTTGGCAATGAGGATCTTTTCAAACATTCATGGCTCCCGTGCCTGTGTCGCGCGCCTTGCCGGAGAACACGGTCACGACGCGCTTGAACAGCATGCGCACAAACTTGAACAGGTACCACGCCAGGGCTGCGGAGATGGCGAGGACCAGCACCAGTGCCAGTGCAAACCAGTAGGGGTGAGCCCAGGCCAGCCAGAGCATGACGGCCACCAGGCCGTCCTCCAGCAAGGACAGCCCAAGGTTTGAAAAGGGCTCAGGCGATGTGTTGACTGCGGCACGTGAGGTGGCCTTGGCCGCGTGCGAGGTGGCGGCCAGGGTGCCGCCCAGCAGGGCCATCACCAGGGTCATGGCCTGGCTGTCTGCGCCAAAGGTGGCGGCCGCCAGGGCGGCGCCTGCCGGAATGCGGATCACGGTGTGCACCAGATCCCACAAGGAATCCAGGCCCGGCACCTTGTCCGCGGTGAACTCGACGAGCACCATGAAGCCACTCGCCATCAGCACCGCCGGGTGCTGGAGCAACTGCAGGCCAGGCGGCAGGGGCAGCCAACCCGCAAAGCCTGCTGCGCCCGTCAGGAACACCGCGAGGTAGAGGCGCACGCCGCTGGCCCACCCCAGGGCGGCGGCCAGGGCCAGCACAGCAGGCAGGTCCAGCGTGCTCAGTTCAGGCGTCATCGTCATGCGGGTCTGGCACGGGGGGCACCCAGCTGGGCGGGCGCTTGCTGAGAAACGCCTGGATGCCCTCGCGGCCCTCGACACTGGCGCGCACCCGGGCGATCCGCTCGGCCGTGTCGGCCACCAGAGCATCGTCAATCAGGGCATGGCTGACCGTGCGCAGCAATGCCTTGGCCTCGGCCAAGGCATTGGGGCTTGCGTTCAGCAGATGCTCCAGCCACAAGTTGACCAAGTCGTTCAGGTCCGACTCAAGGCACTGCTGCTGGACCAGGCCGATGCGGAAGGCCTCTGCCGCGTTGAAGCGCTCGGCGGTGAGGAAATAGCGATGGGCATGGCGCGGACCCATGGCACGGATCACATAGGGTGCGATGGTGGCCGGGATGAGCCCCAGCCTGCTCTCGCTCAGGCAGAAGTGCGCCGTCTGAACTGCCACCGCAAGGTCGCATGCGGACAGCAGGCCAATGCCCCCGGCAAACGCATCTCCATGCACCCGGGCGATGGTTGGCTTTGGGCATTCGTAGAGGGTGCGCAGCATGGTGGCCAGCCCCAGCGCGTCCTGCTGGTTCTCGGCGTGGCCATAGCTGGCCATTTTCTTCATCCAGTTCAGGTCCGCGCCTGCGCAGAAGGCCTTGCCATGGGCGGCCAGCACGATCACCCGCACGTCCTCGCGCTGCCCCAGGCTGGCGAAGGCATGGGTAAGTTCGGCAACCATCGCCTCGTTGAAGGCGTTTCGCAGCTCAGGACGGTTGAGCCAGACCTGGGCAATGCCACCGTCCACGATGAGTTCAAGGGTTGTCAGGTTCACGTGGCGGCTTCCATCTGCAAGAAGTAGACAAGATCCAGTTCGGGGCAAGGCTGGCCTTGGGCGGTCAGCGCGGCTGTGATCTGGCCGCGGTGGTGGGTGGCGTGGTTGAACACATGCGCCAGGGTGCTGGCAAACGGCAGCGAGACTGCAACCCCTGTGGTCGTGATGTAGTTCAATGCCGTGGCAAACCGCTCCGGCGGGACCGAGCGGACCCAAGGCTCCCACTGGGCCGCGCCTGCCATCAAACGCTGCGCCAAGCGCTGGCGGTCAGGCTCAGCCTCTGCGTCCAGTTGCACCTTGGGAGACGCCCCCTCCGAGAAACGCCTGAACCACAGCAGGTGCTCTCCCACCAGCAGGTGATTCAGCGTGCCGTGCACAGACCGGAAGAACAGACCGACATCGCGGCGGTAGTCGACGTCCGCCAGCACGCCCACAGCGTCCAGAAGGCGCTGGGTGGCCCACACGTTGTGGCGGGCCAGGGTGGCGAAATGGCCGGCGGCATCCATCAGGGCACCCAGACCACATCGTTATCCACGGCGTACAGCTTGCAGGCCAGGCCACTTCGGCGCTGGCAGAAGGCCAGTGCCCGCGACAGGGCATCGTCACCAGTGGCCCAACCAAAACCACCGCCGGGACGCGCAGCCCAGGCCTTTGGTGGCGCCGAATCGAGGTACTTGCGGTACTCTGCTGCAGCCGTGGGCGCAGCGGCCGATGGCGCTGGCGTGTCAGCCAATGGCGCGAACTGCGAAGCCGCGGGCCGGCTGAGGAGCCCTGGCCTGCCAAACCCGTGCTTGGCAAGGAAGGCCTCCAACACCGGCTGCCACAGGTCTGCCCCACGGGCAAACAATTGATGGCCGTCCTCGCCAAAGCCAGGCATCAGCACGAATTCACCCTTGCCGCCCGCTTGTTGCCAGGCGTCAAACCACGCCTTGCTGTGGGCGGGGTTGAAGTAGCGGTCGTTCTCGGTGTAGACCCACAGCATCGGGGCTGCCGTGGTGGTGCCCCACTGGCTCATGGCGCGGGTGATGAGCTGGCCTTGGCAGGGGTTGCCCGGCCGGGTGCGCGGGTTGCCGCCATGCCCGCCCGCAAAGTTGACGGCCGCCACCAGGCCTGCGGGTCGCAGCGAGTTGGCGGCGATCGTGGCGAAGCCTCCGGCCGACTGGCCCACCAGCACGAGCTTGCTGCGGTCAATATCAGGCAGGTTCTGAAGGTGTTGCGCCACGGCCACCACCTGCCGCGCGGCAGCCATGCCCGCCGCCTCATAGCGCGGGTTGTCGCAGCTCATGCTGTCCTCCGGGTCTCCCAGGGCAGCCAGCTCG
>CAZRRW010000020.1:10395-18325 GCA_964602505.1 uncultured Burkholderiaceae bacterium | reverse complement strand
GAAGGCTACGAGTTCATCATGATTGGCCACAAGGGCCACCCGGAGGTGGAAGGCACGGTCGGCCAGCTCGACAGCGGCATTCACCTGGTGGAGGACGTCGACGGCGTGGCCACCATCACCCCCTCCCAGGAGGACAAGCTGATGGTGGTGACCCAGACGACCTTGAGCGTGGACGACACCGCCGACATCCTGGCGGCCATCAAGACGCGGTTTCCAAAGATCCGCGAGCCCAAGCAGCAGGACATCTGCTACGCCACCCAGAACCGTCAGGACGCCGTGAAGGTGCTGGCCCCCGGGGTGGACGTGGTGATCGTGGTGGGCAGCCCAACGTCGTCCAACAGCAACCGCCTGGTGGAAGTGGCCCAGAAGAAGGGCACACCGGCCTACATGGTCGACGCGGCGAGCGACCTGAAGCCGGAGTGGCTCAAGCCACAAGGCCGGGCCTTGCGCGTCGGCCTGACGGCTGGGGCCTCCGCCCCAGAGCTGCTGGTGCAGCAGGTGATCGACCGGATTCGTCTGCTGGGCGCGGTGTCGGTCCGGAAGCTGCCCGGTGTGGAAGAAACCGTGAAGTTCCCGCTGCCCAAGGGCTTGAAGATCGAGCGCCTCGGCGCATGAAGGGCAGACCATGCCGGGGTCCGTCACGATGATGGCGCAGCCCTTGAGTCGCGCCGATGCCCTGGCGGCGGCCGAACGGGTGCGCCCATACGTGCGGCGAACCCCGGTGTGGCAGTTGCCCCTGGCCGCGCTGCTGGAGGGCACCGCCCTGCACGGCCTGGCCCCTGAGGCGACCGTGACCCTGAAACTCGAGCAACTGCAGGTCGGCGGCAGCTTCAAGGTCCGTGGGATGTTCAACCGCCTCCTGGCCAACCCCATCCCAGCGTCTGGCGTGATCGTGGCCTCAGGCGGCAATGCCGGCATTGCCACGGCCGTGGCCGCCAAGGCGCTGGGGGTGCGCTGCGAGGTGTTTGTGCCCACGCTTTGCAGCCCCGCCAAGCAGGCCGCCCTGCGGGCCTTGGGCGCCGTGCTGCACGTGACCGGCGAGGCCTATGCGCAGGCGCTGGAGGCCTGTCTGGTGCGGCAGCGGGAAACGGGCGCCCTGATGACCCATGCCTACGATCAGCCCGAGGTGGTGGCCGGTGCTGCCACCCTTGCACAGGAGCTGGACGAGCAGCTGCAGGGCGCCGACCGCCGCGAGCCTTTGGACAGCATCCTGGTCAGCGTGGGCGGAGGCGGCCTGGTGGCTGGGCTGGCCACCTGGCACGCATCCACCGCCACGCGGATCGTGGCCCTGGAGCCCGAACTGGCCCCCACCCTGGCCAAGGCCCTGGCGGCGGGTGCCCCTGTGGACGTGGCGGTCAGCGGTGTCGCGGCTGACTCCCTGGGCGCCAAACAGATCGGCGCCCTGGCCTGGCAGGCCCTGCACACCAAGCCCCCGCACTCGCTGACGCTGGGTGACGACGCCATCACAGAGGCCCGCCTTTGGATGTGGCAGCACCTTCACCTGGCCGTGGAGCCCGCTGCGGCGCTGCCGCTGGCCGCCCTGCGCTGCGGAGCCTATCGGCCCCTGGCGGGTGAGCATCTGGCACTGATCATCTGTGGCGCCAACACCGACCCCGGCTCATTGGCCGCTGCGCTCTGAGCCCCAACCCCAACCTGACCATGCTCGACATCGCCCTGCTCCGACGCGACCTGCCGTTTGTCATCACCCTTCCTGGACGAGGCCCGGTTCGCCGCCCTGGAGGCCGACCGCAAACGCATCCAGACCCGCACCGAGGAACTCCAGGCCCAGCGCAACAGCCTGTCCAAGCAGATTGGCCAGCTCAAGGCAAAGGGGCAGCACAGCGACGCCGATGCGGCCATGGCCCAGGTGGCGGCGATCAAGGAGGAACTGGACACCTCGGCGCGGGAGCTGGACGCCCTGCAGCAGTCGCTCAACGACATCCTGCTCGCACTGCCCAACCTGCCCCATGCCGATGTACCGACTGGCACTGACGAGCAGGGCAATTTGGAGGTGCGCCGCTGGGGGACGCCCGCCACGTTTGGCTTTGCAGTGAAGGACCACGTGGACCTGGGCACGGCACTGGGCCTTGACTTCGAGGTGGCCACCAAGCTCTCGGGCGCTCGCTTCAGCTTTCTGCGCGGCCCATTGGCAAGGCTGCACCGCGCCTTGGCGCAGTTCATGCTGGACCTGCACACCCACCAGCACGGCTACACCGAGTGCTACACGCCCTACATCGTGAACGCCGAGACGCTTCGCGGCACGGGACAGCTGCCCAAGTTCAAGGACGACATGTTCTGGGTGACGCGAGGCGGCCGCACCGAGGAGGACCCTGGCGAAGAGCTGTACCTGATCTCCACCAGCGAGATCAGCTTGACCAACACCGTCCGTGACGAGATCCTGTCCGAGGCCCAGCTGCCCATCAAGCTGACCGCGCACAGCCCCTGCTTCCGCAGCGAGGCCGGCAGCGCCGGGCGCGACACGCGGGGCATGATCCGCCAGCACCAGTTTGACAAGGTCGAGATGGTGCAGATCACCCACCCCGAGCATTCGTATGTGGCCCTGGAGGAAATGACCGCCCACGCCGAGGCGGTGCTGCAGGCCCTGGAGCTGCCCTACCGCGTCGTGCGGCTCTGCAGCGGTGACATGGGGTTCGGGGCCACCATGACCTATGACCTGGAAGTCTGGCTGCCCGCACAGAACACCTACCGCGAGATCAGCTCTTGCAGCAACTGCGAGGCCTTCCAGGCGCGACGCATGATGGCCCGATTCAAGAACGCACAAGGCAAGACCGAATGGGTGCACACCCTCAACGGGTCTGGCGTGGCGGTGGGCCGCGCCCTGGTGGCGGTGCTCGAGAACGGCCAGCAGGCCGACGGCAGCATCCGCCTGCCCGCCGCCTTGCAACCCTATCTGGGTGGCCTGAGCGTGCTGCGGCCCGCGTAGAGCACCGCAGCGACTACAATCATGGGTTCCGCTCAAGACGCGCCGCAACCCATGCGGCCCAAGCGTCGCACCGGAGAGGTGGCAGAGTGGTCGAATGCGCCGGACTCGAAATCCGGTATACCGGTCTCCGGTATCGTGGGTTCGAATCCCACCCTCTCCGCCATGCCCCCCACGCCCTCCGCCTCTTCGCTCGACCAGGTCGATGAACTGGTCGAGTTCGAGGTGGCTCGGCACTACCTGAAAACCTGTGGGACCACGCTGGCCGGCACTGCGGTGGCCGTGTCAATTCTGCTCTTCACCCTCCACGCCTCCGTCAACCCGGCCGTGCTTGGCATCTGGGCTCTGATGGTGGGGTCGATCCTGGCTGTGAGAAGCCGATGGGTGCGCCAGTACCAAGCCCAAGGCGGCATCCACGCGCCAGGGCCCGTGGCCAAGCGCTTTGCCGAGCTGCACACCCGATCCACCCTGCTCAATGCCCTGCTTTGGGGGGTGATCTGCTGGATGGTCGACTATGCAAACCGGCCGCAGGACGGCTTTGCAGTCAGCCTGGTCATCGTGGGGGTGACGGGGGTGACCGTGTACACCCTCGGCCCCTTCCGGGCGGCTTACGCGAGGTTCATCCACACCACCATGCTGCTCTGCCTGTCGGCCGCAGCATTCGCAATCGTGCAGGCCCCGTCAGACACGCTGCCCTGGGCCACGCTGGTGCTGCTGGGCACCTTCTGGATCCTGATCGTCAAGCTGGGTACGGACTATCGGGAGATCGTCCGCACCAGTCTGCGGCTGCGCCTAGAGAAAGATCAGCTCATTGAGTCGCTGCGCGAGCAGACACGGCGCGCACAGGTTGCCACCCAGACCAAGGCCCGCTTCCTGGCCTCGGCGGCGCATGACCTGCGCCAGCCTGTGCATGCCTTGTCGCTCTACGCCGACTGGCTTGGCCAGGAGCCGGAGATGGCCGAGGAGATCATCCCGAAGATCCGCAAAAGCACGCAGGCGGTCAACACCCTGTTCGATTCGCTGTTTGACATGGCCCGCCTGGACAGCGGCGCCATGCAACCCACCAAGGAACCGGTTTACCTGCCCGACCTGCTGGACGCCCTGCTGATCGAGTTTTCACCGGCCAGCGCCGAGAAGGGCCTTGAGTTGAGGATTCGAAGCGAGGAGGCAACCATCGAGACCGATCCCGTGTGGCTGCGGCGCATCGCGTCCAATCTGCTGAGCAACGCGATCCGGTACACCGATGCTGGCGGGGTGTTGGTGGCCCTGCGGGTGCGGGGGCACGGCGACCATGCCGAGGCCAGTCTGGAGTTCTGGGACACCGGGCGGGGCATCCCCACCGACGACCAAGGCAGGGTGTTTGACGAGTTCTACCGCAGCGGTGCGGCAAGGGGTTCAGAGCAGGGGTTCGGGCTGGGGCTGGCCATCGTGAGCCGCCTGTCCCAGGCACTGGGGTTTCGTCTGCATCTGCGTTCCAGAGAGCGGCGTGGCACAACCATCCGTCTGGACCTGGGCCCGGTGGCCAGCCGGCCAGATTCCGACAGCACCCTGCACCCCGGCGGCATTCTGGGGCAGGCCAGGCTATGGGTACTCGAGCCCGGTAGCCATCGCGCCCTTGGGCTGCGACGCGTGTTTGCGCGGCATGGGCTCAATGCACGGGTCGAGACCGACCCCACCGCCTTTCTGAGAGACACAGGCATGGCGGGGGACGACAAGCCAGAGGTGCTGGTCGCCCCCCTGGATCCTGGCGACGTGACGCAATGGCCTGCTGAGGTGGTTGCGGTGCGAGAGGTGCATCCAGACTGCGCCTGGGTGCTGGCGGTGACCCCCATGACGACAGAGCTGCGACAGCACTGGGCGGCCCGTGGCGTGGTGCTCACCGCGCATCCGCTGCGCCTGGACGCGATGTTGACGGCTTGCGCAGACGCGTTCGCCCAGAAGCACTCCCAGGCCGAGGGCTAGGGCCTACAGCAGGCCCATGTCGCGGGCCTGCCGGATGGCCTGTGTGCGGCTGGACACACCCATGCGCCGGAACAGACGCCACAGGTGCACCTTGACGGTGTATTCGCTGATGCCCAGCTTGTCGGCGATCTCGCGGTTGGTTTCTCCCCGGTCAATCATGACCAGCAGTTCCACCTGCCGCTTCGAGAACGGGCGGTCATCGAAGAAGCCCGCTTCGCCGCCTGCGGCAGCCTTCGGCGCGCCTGCCCCTTCCTTGGTGCCGAGCAGTTCGCGAACCGCAGCTGCCATGACCCGAGCCGACTGGGCTTTGTCCACATACCGGGTGGCACCTGCGGCCACCGCTGCGGACTCCATCTCGTGCGCCGGCGAGGCTGAAATGACCATGATCGGCGCTGTCGGCCAGCGCTTGCGCACCCGGGCCACGCCCTGTGACCCCTCGGCGTCGGGCAGCTTCAGGTCGAGGCAGATCAACTCTGGGGCGGGGCCAGCCGAGGTGGCCATCTCAAAGGCGGAGATGCGGTCGTACTCACGGATGGAGGCGCCGGGCCGGATGCGCCGCAGCATCAGCACAATGGCCTCACGCATGACGGGATGGTCGTCGATGACATGCAAGCTCATGGCCAAGTCTCCGGGATGTCTGGTTCAGTACTGCAAGCCTACCGCATCGCGGACTTCCCGCATGGTCGCTTCTGCAGCGTCCCTGGCCCGGGCGCAGCCAGCGGCCATCAGCTCTCGCACCCGCTGCGGGTTGGCCACGTAGGGCGCGGCGCGCTCCAGCATGGGTTGCTGCTCATCGAGCACGGCCTCGATGATCGGCTGCTTGCACTCCAGGCAGCCGATGCCCGCTGTGGTGCATCCGCGGGTGACCCATTCGCGGCGTCCTGTGTCGCTGTAGACCAGATGGAACTGCCAGACGGGGCAGCGCTCGGGGTTGCCGGGATCGGTTCGCCGCACCCGCTGCGGGTCGGTGGGCATGCGCTTGATCTTCTGCTCGATGCTGGCCTTGTCTTCCCGGATGGCGATGGTGTTGCCATAGCTCTTGCTCATCTTGGCGCCGTCCAACCCCGGCAGGCGGCTGGCCTCGGTCAACACCGTGGCGGGCTCGGGCAGGATGGCGCGGCCCGTGCCACGCGCCAGGGCGCTCAGCCGCTCGCGGTCGGCCGCACCGAGCGAGCCACTCCGCGCCACGATGGCCAGGGCAGCCTCCAGCGCCTCGGCCTTGCCGTCCTGCTGAAACGCCTTGCGGGCAGCTTCAAAGGCCCGGCCGTCGTCCTTCGACATCTTCTTCACGCTGGCCGCGGCCTTTTTCTCGAAGCCGGGCTCCCGGCCATAGAGGTGGTTGAAGCGGCGCGCAATCTCGCGGGTCATCTCCACGTGAGGGGCCTGGTCTTCGCCCACCGGCACCGCGTCGGCCTTGTAGATCAGGATGTCGGCGGCCTGCAGCAGCGGATAGCCCAGGAAGCCGTAGGTCGACAAGTCCTTGTCCTTGAGCTTCTCGATCTGGTCCTTGTAGGTGGGCACGCGTTCCAGCCAGCCGAGCGGCGTGCCCATGGCCAGCAGGGTGAACAGCTCGGCGTGCTGTGGCACCCGGCTTTGAATGAAGAACACCGCCTTCTCCGGGTCCAGCCCGGTGGCCAGCCAGTCGATGACCATCTCGTAGGTGTTGCGGCCCACCACCTCGCGGTCCTCGTAGTGGGTGGTGAGCGCATGCCAGTCAGCCACCATGTAGAAGCAGTCGTGCGTGTCTTGCATGCGCACCCAGTTCTTCAGGGCAGCGTGGTAGTGGCCCAAGTGCAGCGCACCGGTGGGGCGCATGCCCGACAGCACGCGCGGGCGGTGGCCCGGGGCGCCCTGGGGGTTGGTTTCGTTCGGGCGGGTCGGTTCGGTCATGACGGCATGGAAGCGGAGATCGGATCTAGATCAGCACTGCCACAGGCAGCAGCAGCACATTCAGCAAGGCCTCGGCCAGGCGCATCACCGGGCGCAGCCAGAACGCACCCACCACACCGAACAGCACAAGGCCCAGCACGATGAAGAATCCATAAGGCTCCACCCTGGATACGGCCATCGCCGCCCGCCAGGGGAGCAGGCCAACGAGGATGCGGCCACCATCCAAGGGCGGCAGCGGGAACAAGTTGAAGGCGAACATGACCAGGTTGACCAGGATGCCCGCCTGTGCCATCTGGACAAAGAAAGCCTCCTGGCTTTGCATGGCTGCCAGTGCAATGGCCAGCAGGCCCCAGGCCCAGGCCTGAACAAAATTGCTCATCGGCCCGGCCAGGGCCACCCACACCATGTCGCGCTTCGGGTGGCGCAGCTGCCCGAAGTTCACTGGCACGGGCTTGGCATAACCAAACAGGAAGGCCCCCTTGGTGGCCACGTACAGCAAGGCGGGCATCAGCAGGGTGCCCACTGGGTCCACGTGGCGCATGGGGTTGAGCGTGATGCGGCCCGCCAGCTCAGCGGTGCGGTCGCCAAAAAGCCTCGCCACATAGCCATGCGCCGCCTCGTGCAGCGTGATGGCCAGCAGCACCGGCAAGACGTAGACCGCGATGGTCTGGATCAGTGAGTCCATGCCCGCATTGTCGGGGGTGGCAAGTCAGGCCTAGACCGCGATACCGAGTTGCGCCGGGTCACCCCGGCCCAGCCGCGTCACCACCGGCACGTCTGAGGTCAGGTCCACCACCGTGGTGGGCTCCGCCGCACAGGCCCCAGCGCTCAGCACGGCCTGCACCTGTCGCTCGAAGCGATCGCGGATCTCCTGCGGGTCGTTCAGCGGCTCGCGCTCACCCGGGGCAATCAGTGTGGTGGCCAGGAGGGGCTGGGCCATCAGCGCCAGCAGGGCCAGGGTCACCGGGTGGTCGGGCACCCGCAGGCCCACCGTGCGCCGCTGCGGGTGGCTCAGGCGGCGTGGCACCTCCTTGGTGGCTTCGAGGATGAAGGTGAAGGGTCCGGGGGTGCCGAGCTTGAGCACCCGGTACTGCCGGTTGTCTACCCGGGCGTAGCTGGCCAGTTCACTCACGTCGC
>CAZRRW010000020.1:0-10376 GCA_964602505.1 uncultured Burkholderiaceae bacterium | reverse complement strand
TGCTTGTCGTCCACGGCCCGAATCCGCCGCAGGGTCTGCGCTGCGTCCTTGTCGTCCAGGTGGCAGACGAGGGCATAGCTGCTGTCGGTGGGAATGGCCGCCACCCCACCGTCCTGCAGCACCTGTACCACCTGCTTGAGCAGGCGCGCCTGCGGGTTGTCGGGATGTACCTCGAACCACTGGGCCATCGCTCAACCCGCCCTGGCACGCGGCGCAGCACCCAGCAGCGCAGAGGCCACGCCCGCCGTCGCAATCACCGTCATGCCCAGCCACCCGTAGGCGTCGGGCCATTGGCCAAACACCCAGCCTGCCCCAAGTGCCACGAATGCGAGCTGGGTGTAGGTGAACGGGGCAAGGCTGGCCGCAGGCGCGCGGCTGTAGGCCTGGATCAACAGGAAATGCCCCACCGTGCCGCACAGGCCCACAAACAGCAGCAAGGCCCACTGCCCCGCGCTGAATCCCGCCATCAGCCCAAGTGCGTCGGGCACCATGGCAAACAGCACCGGGGTCAAGACCACCGTGCCCACCCAACCAGTGAAGAAATGGGTGGTGTAGGGGTCTTCGTCAGCCGACAAGCGACGGGTCAGCGCCTGAAATGACCCATAGGCCAGGGCCAACCCCAGGGGAAACAGCACGGCCCAGCCGAGCACACCGCTGCCCGGGCGGATGACGATCAGGGCGCCCAGAAAGCCCAGCGCAATCAGCACCCATTGCACCGGACGCACCGCTTCATGCAGCAGGCGAGCCGCCAGCGCCGTGGCCACAAAGGGCGTGAGAAACGCAATGGCCGTGAACTCGGCCACCGGCATGTGGCGTACCCCGGTGAACGACAGGGCACTGCAGGTCAGCAGCAGCAAGCCGCGCAACAGCTGGAACCTCGGGTTCGGGGTCTGCAGGAAAGACAGGCCCCGCGTTTGAGGCCGATGCCCAAGCCACAGCAGCCAAAGGAGCGTCATGCCCACTGACTGCACGCCGTAGCGCACCCACAACGCCACCAGCACCGGGGCAAAGGCACCGGCCACCTTGGCCCCGACGTCCAGCGCCGCGAAGCAGGCCGTCATGAGCACGATGAACATCACCGCCCACGCCTTCTGGCGAGAGGGGGGGGCCACCCCGACCGGCGGGGACGCAGCCAGCGCGGGGCGGCTCACTGGATGCGGTGCGCCAGAGCCTCCCACACGGGACGCAGATCCCCTGTGAGGTAGGGCAGGCCACCCAGGGGGACGCGGCTTTCCTCGGGCGAATGGAAATCGGAGCCACGGGAGGCGTAGAGGCCCAGTTCGCGGGCCAACTGGGCGTACTGCAGGGCCTCGGCATCGCTGTGGCTGCCAGTGACCACCTCCACCGCCTCGCCGCCAGCTTCGCGGAACTCGCTGAACAGGGCCCAGTGCTCGGTGGGGGTGAGGCGTCGGTAGCGGGCTGGATGCGCCATGACCGCCATGCCACCAGAGCGCTTGATCCAGCCTACCGCCTCGCTGAGGCTGGCCCAGGTGTGGGGCACGTAGCCCGGCTTGCCCTCAACCAGGTAGCGGGAGAACACCTCGTGGGTGCTGGTGCAGTAGCCCGCCTCCACCAGATAGCGCGCCACATGGGTGCGCGACACCAAGGCGGGGTTGCCCACGAACTTCAGCGCGCCCTCGTAGGCGCCCTTGATCCCCACCTTGGCCAGCTCGTCGCCCATTTGCACAGCCCGCTGGTCGCGCCCGCTGCGGGTGCGGAACAAGCCTTCGCACAACTCGGGGTGGGTCGGGTCGATGCCCAAGCCCACCACGTGGATGGTCTCCTTGGCGAAAGTCACCGACACCTCCACCCCGGCCAGGTAGGCCAGGCCCTGCGCCTTGGCCGCAGCCGCCGCACGGGCCTGCCCGCCCACCTCGTCATGGTCGGTCAGCGCCCACAGCTCCACCCCACCGGCCTTGGCATATGCGGCCAGGGCCTCGGGTGTGAGCGTGCCGTCCGACACCACCGAATGGCAGTGAAGGTCGGCGTTGAGATAGTGCTTTGCGGTCATGCCTTGAGAGGGGCGGATTCTAGAAATTCCAGCACCTGCAGACGCAGGCGCTCCTCGCCCCGAAACTCATCGACGCTCAGTTGATAGGCCAGCCAGCCCTGCGCAGGTGCCGGGGACTCGCGCTGGAACCAGATGGCGTCACGCGGTTGCGTCTCGCCCTCCAGCCTCAGCTTCAAGGCCAGGTGCCGCTCGCCCACGACCCGTTGAGACACCAGCGCGGCGCGGTTGCAGAACACGGGCGCTTCGAAGCCCGCGCCCCACACCTGCCCGCCCAGCAGCCGGGCCACCTCCAGGCTGAGGTCATCGCCCTGCAGCGGGCCATCCACCCAGCGCCGTCGAGCCAGGGCGTCCGGGGCAATCCATTGGGCAGCCACTTCCGCCAAGGCCTCGGCCAGCTCGGGCAGACGGTCTTCGGCCAAGGTGCACCCGGCCGCCATGGCGTGTCCGCCAAAGCGCAGCAGCAAACCCGGGTGGCGCTTGTCCACCCAGTCAAGCGCATCGCGCAGATGAAACCCCGTGATCGATCGCCCCGAGCCCTTGAGCAAGCCGTCCTGTCCCCGAGCCAGCACCAGAGCCGGCCGATGCCAGACCTCCTTCAGCCGGGAGGCAATGATGCCCACCACCCCCTCGTGAAAGTCGGGGTCGAACACCGTGATCGCCGCCAGCGGGGCTGGCGTGCGCACGCCATCGCCCGTGGCCAGGCCCTGGGGCAGCGTCAGGCGCTGCCGTGCCAGCGCGAAGGCCTGCTCCCGCATGCCAGCCTCGATCTGCCGCCGCTCCCGGTTCATCTGATCCAGCGCCAGGGCCAACACCTGCGCCTGCTCTGCGTCGTCTGTGCACAGACATTCGATGCCAGCCCGCATGTCAGCCAGGCGCCCCGCCGCATTCAGCCTGGGGGCCAGGACAAAGCCAAAATCCTCGGCCGTGGCCCGCATCGGGTCCCGGCCTGCCACGCGGAACAGCGCCGACACACCCGGGTTCATGCGACCCGCGCGAATGCGCTTGAGCCCCTGGGCCACCAGGCGCCGGTTGTTGGCGTCCAGCCGCACCACATCGGCCACCGTGCCCAGTGCCACCAGGTCGAGCAGACCGTCCAGCCGAGGCTGCCCAGCCGCAGCGAAATGCCCACGCTCCCGCAGCACCTGCCGTGTGGCCAGCAGCACGTAGAACATCACGCCAACGCCAGCCAGATGCTTGCTTGCGAAGCGGCAACCGGCCTGGTTGGGGTTGACGATAACGGCCGCCGCAGGCATCTGCTCGCCGGGCAAGTGGTGGTCGGTCACCAGCACCCGCAGGCCCAGCGCATTGGCGTGGGCCACCCCCTCCACGCTGGCGATGCCGTTGTCCACGGTGACCAGCCAGTCCGGCTTCGGACCGTCCGGACCAAAAGCCTTCAGGGACAGATCCACCAAGCCGGGGCTGAGGCCGTAGCCATGCACGAAGCGGTCTGGCACCACATAAGCCAGGTGTGAGCGGGCAAAGCCCAGCAGGGACAGGCCACGCAAGGCCACCGCGCAGGCGGTGGCCCCATCGCTGTCGTAGTCCGCAACGATGCAGACCCGAGCCCCTGACGCCAGCGCATCGGCCAGGGCCTCGCCCGCCTGCCTGGCATGCAACAGGCTGTCCGGTGGCAGCAACTTGTCCAGGCCGTCCTCCACCTCGTCGACGCTCACCCCACGCGCGGCATACAGCCGTGCCAGCAAGGGCGGCAGCCCCGCCTGCTCCAGCGCCCAGGCGGCGCGAGGTTCGGCGGCGCGCTGCACCAGCGTGGTGTTCATGCCTGGCCTTGGGCCACCGACAGGGCCATCAGCTGCTCCAGCGGCGTAGCCTGCCCCCGGCGCACCCTCAGCCAATCCGGCCACCATGCGAGCGCGCTTCGTCGCTGCGGCACGGCGGGCGCCTCCAGGCGAATCGCGCCGGTCTCGCCACACAGGGTCAGCACCGTCAGGTCTGGGCGGGCCAGCCAGGTGGCATCCAGTTCACGCCACGCGTCGGCATAAGCGGCCCAGTCCTCCGCCATGGCCGCGGGGCCCAGGGCAGGCGGCGTCTCGGGCAGGTCGCTCGAGATGCAGCCCTCGGGCAGCGCCCCGCACTGGCTGAACCACACCGAGTTCACCGGCTGCGCCCCCCTCGCGAGGCGGGCGTCGTTCACCGGGTGCTGGTACAGCAGCATCTGCACCTCGTTCTGCAGGCGGCGCAGCAGCTTGGCCCCTGGCGGCTGGTGGGCACCCTCGGGCATCCAGGCGTCCACATTGCGTCCTGCCACCCGGGCAACCGAGGCAGTCTGCAGCCCGCGGAACACCTCACCCTGCGCCCACCACCGGCCAGGCGTGGCCATGGACAGTGTCACGCCCTCGGGGGCGAACAAGGGGTGCAGGGCGTCCAGCAGCCCTCCGGCCTCCTCGGCGCTCAGGTCCAGCCCGGACGGGTTTTCCATCACGATGTGGTCCAGCCCCACGTGCCAGTGGCAAGGCGTCACCTCGGCCCAGGCCAGCTCCTGGCCCTCGGCCGCCGTGGGCAGGCCGGCCCAGCGGCGCTGCCAGGCGGCCCAGGGAATGCGCCCGTCGTCGTCGGGCAGGCCCACGGCCCGAGCCAAGGCCCGCTCGGCGGGCGTGCTGCGGCTGAAGGCACCGCCGCACAGGGTGCCATCGTCCTGGGCCGTCTGCGTCATCGTGCGCAGGCAGTGCCTCAGGTTGGGCAAGTGGGGCAGCAGCTCGTCGAGTACCTCTCGGCAAGCGGGGCTGGCCGCGCTTGCATACGACAACAACACATGCATGGCCGCATTGTCGGGCCGGGATAATTTGCAGGATGTCTGACTGGATGAACCCGAACCGCCATGGCTGAGCTGCCTTATGAACTTCGGCTGGGCTGGCGCTACACCCGGGCGGGCCGAGGCTCCCGGCGCAACGGCTTCATCTCTTTCATCTCCGGCGTGTCCATGCTCGGCATCGCCCTCGGCGTGGCCGCGCTGATCGTGGTGCTGAGCGTGATGAACGGCTTCCAGAAGGAGGTACGCGACCGCATGCTGGGCGTGCTGGCCCACGTGGAGCTGTTTGCGCCCGGTGCCCAACCCCTGGCCGACTGGCAGGCCCTGGTGGATCAGGCGCGTCAAGACCCCGAGGTCAGGGCCGCCGCGCCTTTCGTGGCCTCCCAGGCCCTGCTGGCCCAGGGCGACACCCTGCGGGGTGCCCTGGTGCGTGGCATCGACCCTGCGCTGGAGCCCGGTGTGGCCGAGGCCCTGGCGAATCACCCGGTGTTGGCCCAGCTGTCGCCCGGGAGCTTCAACCTGGTGCTCGGGCTCGATCTGGCCAGGTCTCTGGGCGTGGGGCCTGGCGACAAGATCACCGTCATCTCCCCCGGTGGGCAGGTCACGCCTGCCGGCGTGACCCCCCGCCTGAAGACCATGAACGTGGTGGGCACCTTCAGCTCAGGCCACTTCGAGTACGACAGCACCCTGGCCCTGATGCACCTGGACGATGCCCAGCGCCTGTTCCGCCTGGAGGCCCCCACGGGCGTGCGCCTCAGGCTGGCCGACCTTCATCGTGCGCGCGAGGTGGCGGCGCGCCTGCAGGTCCAGCTGGGCCAGGGCGTGATCGTGAGCGACTGGACCCGCCAGAACCGCACCTGGTTTGCCGCGGTGCAGCTTGAGAAGCGCATGATGTTCATCATCCTCACGCTCATCGTGGCGGTGGCCGCTTTCAACCTGGTGTCGACCCTGGTCATGTCGGTGCAGGACAAGCGGGCCGACATCGCGATCCTGCGCACCCTGGGGGCCAGCCCCGCCAGTGTGATGCTCGCCTTCGTCATCCAAGGCGCGCTGGTCGGGGTGATCGGCACGCTGGCGGGTGCCGGGCTGGGGCTTCTGACAGCCCTGAACATCGACGTGATCGTGCCCGCACTGGAAAGGCTGCTCAACGCCAGTTTCCTGCCACGCGACATCTACCTCATCAGCCGCATGCCCAGCGACCCACAGGGCGCCGACATCGGGCCCGTGATCGCCATCTCCCTGCTGCTGGCGCTGGCAGCCACCCTGTATCCCAGCTGGCGGGCCAGCCGCGTCAACCCGGCCGAGGCCCTTCGCCATGAGTGAGGCACCGGTCATCGTGGCCACGATGTGGCGGTGCTCGACTCGGTCCACCTGCAGGTGGGTGCCGGGCAGACGCTGGCAGTGGTGGGCGCCTCTGGCTCAGGCAAGAGCACCCTGCTGCATCTGCTGGGCGGGCTGGACACGCCCAGCGCTGGACAGGTGAGCGTGTGCGGCCGCGACTGGGCCACGATGGGCGCGGCCGCCCAGGGCGTGTGGCGCAACCAGCATGTCGGGTTTGTCTACCAGTTTCATCACCTGCTGCCCGAGTTCAGTGCACTCGACAACGTGGCCATGCCCTTGCTGATCCGCCGCCTGCCGATGTCTGACGCCCGGTTGCAGGCCCAGGCCCTGCTGGGCCAGGTGGGGCTGTCAGAACGGCTGGCACACCGCCCCGCCGAGCTGTCTGGCGGTGAACGCCAGCGGGTCGCCATCGCCCGGGCCTTGGTGACCGAGCCGGCCTGCCTGCTGGCCGACGAACCCACGGGTAACCTCGACCGGGCCAGCGCCGAAGGCGTCTTTGGCCTGATGTTGGACCTGGCGCAAAGCCAGGGCACGGCCATGGTGATGGTGACCCACGACGAAACCTTGGCAGCCCGTTGCCAGACGGCCATGCGCCTGAACCGCGGGTGCCTGGCCTGAGGGCCGGGCGTCCGCCTCAGGCCAGCTTCTTCTGCCAGAACATGGCCCGCCCCGTCTGCGGGTCGAGTGAGTAGCCCGCATAGCCTTCTGAAGCGTAGAGGCCCTGAGCCGCCCGGTTGCCCTCCAGCACCTCCAGCGTCAGCTTGCAGCAGCCTTGTTGCCTGGCAAAGGCCTCCGCCGCCCGCAGCAAGGCACGGCCCACCCCTTGGCCCCGCGCCTCGGGCAGCACCGCGATGTCATGCACATTCAGCAGCGGCGCAGCCGCGAAGGTGGAATAGCCAAGGAACGCGTTGAGCAGCCCCAGGGGGTGTCCTGAGGCACGGGCCGTCGGCGGCTGGTCGGCGGGCGCCGCAGGCCCAGCCCAGGCCAGCCAACCCCGGTAGTGCGCGGTGGCCTGCAGCCCGTCCACCAGCGTGGCGCGGGTGCAGGCTGACAAGGGTGTGCCACCGCCCATCGGATCGCGGGCATACGCGTCCAGCGTGGTCAGCAGCGCGTCCTGGTCGCCAGCCTGGCGCAGGTCGATGGGTCGGATGTGAAAGGTGCTGTCAATGGCTTGCCGTGTCATGCCCGCATTGGACAGTAAGCTCCCAGGCATGTCTGCCGACTGGACCGACTCCCACTGCCATCTCGACGCCGCCGAGTTTGACGCCGACCGCGACGCGGTGGTGGCGCGCGCTCGCGATTCAGGGGTGGCCATGGCCATACTGCCTGCCGTGGCGGTAGGCAACTTCGACACCGTGCGCGAACTGGCGCACCGCCATGGCTGGGCCTATGCCCTGGGCATCCACCCGATGTTCGTCACGCAGGCCGCGGACGCGGATCTCGACATCCTGCGTGATGCCCTGGCCCGCCACCGTGACGACCCTCGGCTGGTGGCCGTGGGCGAGATTGGCCTCGACCTGTTTGTGCCCGGTCTCCGGGCCGAACCCGGGCGCTCCCGCCAGCAGCACTTCTACGAGGCGCAGGTCGAGCTGGCACACATGTATGACCTGCCGGTCATCCTGCATGTGCGCCGCTCGGCCGATGCGCTGCTGCCAGCGCTGCGCCGCCAGCAGGCGCGCGGCTGGCGCCATGCGGGCATTGCCCACGCCTTCAATGGCAGCGACCAGCAGGCACAGGCCTTTGTGGCGCTGGGCTTCCGGCTTGGCTTCGGCGGGGCCGTGACCTTCGAGACGGCCCGGCAGCTGCAGCGGCTGGTGCGCAGCGTGCCGGACAGCGCCTTGGTGCTGGAGACCGACGCCCCCGACATCCCGCCGCAATGGCGGTATGTGACCGCCGAACAGCGTGCGCAGGGGCAGCCGCCGGGCCGCAGCGAGCCGGCGGAGGTGCCCGCCATCGGCGCCGTCGTGGCAGGCTTGCGCGGGGTCAGCCCAGGCGACCTGGCCCGGCAAACCAGTGCCAACGCCCGCGCCGCCCTGCCGCGGCTGGCAGCCCTGCCAGGCCAAGCCACGCGGCCATGACCACAGCGCAAGCCACCCCGCAGGCGCCATGGCGCATGCCTCAGGCCTTCGCTTCTGAATCACGTGGGCTGCGCACCCTGCATCTGGAGACACCCTGGGTGCAGGGCGCGATGCGGGTCAGCCAGCCGCTGCGGCTGGAGCTCAGCTACATCCGCCGCATGATGGCCTGGATGCTGTTCCACCCCGCCTCGTCGCTCAGCGCCCGGGCGCTCGCTGGCTGGCACGCGGTGCACCTTGGGCTGGGTGCGGCATCACTGACCAAGTTCACGCACCAGGTGCTGGGCATGCGCACCACCGCGGTCGAGCTGAACCCCAGCGTGATGACGCTGTGCCGCTCCGTGTTCGCGCTGGGCGCCGACAGCGACCGCCTGCGGGTGGTGCAGGCCGATGCAGGCGCCTGGCTGACCGAGGCCGCGCAGGCCACGCCAGGCGAAGCGGCCGTGGTGTTTGCCGATCTGTACGACCGGGAGGCGGCGGCGCCTGTCTTCGACAGCCCAGGCTTCTACGCCGATGCACGGGCTCTGCTGGCCGACGACCATGGGCTGCTGTGCGTCAACCTGTTCGGGCGGCGGGCCGTGTTTGCCCGCAGCGTGTCGGCCATGGCCGATGCGTTTGGACCAGCCCAGGTGTTCGCCCTGCCGCCCACCCGGGAAGGCAATCGCGTGGTCGTAGCCAGCAAGGCCATGCCCCTGCCGCCCAGGCGGGTGCTGGCCCAGCGGGGCCAGTGGCTGCAGAAACAATGGGGCGCCCTGGGGCTCGACGCGGCAAAATGGGCCGAAACCTTGGGAGTTCCGTGAGCGCCCGGCAACGCAGGATGAGCCATTTCCCATGAGCAGTACCACGCAGCACCGCCCGCCCAAGCCCGTTGCACCCAGCCCACGCGGCGGGCTGGCGGCGGGCCCGCTGGAATGGCGGGCCATCGTGAATGGCCTGCTGGGGGACCGCATCATCGGCACCGCCGATGCCCAAAGCGTCATCGAACGCTGCTCGGTAGCTGAAAGCTCGCTCAACGCCCTGGTGCGGCTGGCCGGCATGGGCATGCAAGACACCCGCAACGGTCAGACACTCGACATCTACGGGCTGTGCGAATGGGTGGCCGGCAAGGCCGGGTTGGAACATGTGCGCATCGACCCGCTCAAGGTGGACGTGGCCAAGGTCAGCGACGCCATGTCGGTGGCCTACGCGCAAAAGAAGCGCGTGCTGCCCCTGCAGAACAACCCGCACGAGCTGGTGGTGGCCACCTCGGAGCCCTTCGTCACCGACTGGATCGGCGAGATCGAGCACACGGCCCGCAAGAAGGTGCGCCTGGTGGTGGCCAGTCCGACCGACATCGAGCGCTACACGATCGAGTTCTTCACCCTCGCCAAGTCTGTGCGCAACGCGCAGAAGCGGGGCGGCGCCAACATCGGCTCGTCTTTCGAGCAGCTGGTGGAGCTGGGCAAGAACGCCAAGCTCGACGCCAACGACCAGGGCGTGATCCAACTGGTGGACTGGCTGTGGCAGTACGCCTTTGACCAGCGGGCCAGCGACATTCACCTCGAGCCGCGGCGCGACAGCGGCAACGTGCGCTTTCGCATCGACGGCGTGCTCCAGACGGTGTACCAGTTGCCGATCAGCGTGATGAACGCCGTGACCAGCCGGGTGAAGCTGCTGGGCCGCATGGACGTGGTGGAGAAGCGCCGCCCGCTGGACGGGCGCATCAAGACGCGCAACCCCCAGGGGGCCGAGGTGGAGATGCGGCTGTCCACCCTGCCCACCGCCTTTGGGGAGAAGATGGTCATGCGCATCTTCGACCCGGACAACTCCGCCAAGGACCTCGCAGGCCTGGGCTTTTCGAGCCACGACGCCCAACGCTGGGAGGCTCTGGTTTCAAGGCCCTACGGCATCATCCTGGTCACTGGCCCCACCGGCTCGGGCAAGACGACCACGCTGTACTCCACGCTCAAGCGTCTGGCCACCGAGGAGGTGAACGTCTGCACCATCGAGGACCCGATCGAAATGATCGAGCCGGCCTTCAACCAGGTGCAGGTGCAGCCCCAGCTGGATGTGGGCTTCGCCGAAGGGGTGCGCGCCCTCATGCGCCAGGACCCGGACATCATCATGATCGGCGAGATCCGCGACCTCGAGACCGCCGAGATGGCGGTGCAGGCCGCGCTGACCGGCCACCTGGTCTTCAGCA
>CAZRRW010000019.1:13111-18420 GCA_964602505.1 uncultured Burkholderiaceae bacterium | reverse complement strand
ACCCGCAAGGTGTTGTGGCCTACCAGGCAGGCGGCGTTCAAGGCGGGGCCAATGGCCTGCAGGCTCGCCATGTAGGCGGCGAAAGAATCGAACCGAAAGGGGCTGGGTGCGTCACCGGCGCCCAGGATGTCCAGTGGTGGCGGCGCGGCCTCGCTCACCAAGGGGGCCAGGCTGATGCCGCAGTTGCCGGTGACCACCGTGGTCACGCCCTGGCTCAGTTTGGGGTGGGCGGCGCTGGTGGGTGGCGGCTCCAGCAAGAGGCGGTCGTCATGGGTGTGGGTGTCAATGAACCCCGGCGCCAGAACCAGGCCGTCTGCCGCCACCTGCTCGCGCGTTGGGTGCTCCGTGAGGGGGCCCACCGCCGCGATGCGGCCTTGGTGCACGCCCACATCGGCCAGACGGCGCGGTGCGCCGGTGCCGTCAATGACTTGCGCGTTGGTGATCAGCAGGTCGAACATGGATCAGTCGATTTTGGCTCCCGATCGCTTGATCACGTCCGCCCAGATGGGTTGTTCGCGGCGGGCTCGCTCGAAGAAGCGTTCGGGCGCCACCGCGGCGGGCGTCCCAGTTCGACGGCTTACTTCAACAGCAGCCGCAGCGAGTCCCAGGCACGGCCCAGCACCCCTGCGGTGGGCACTGACTCCAGCGCGTTCAGGGGGACTTCGGCAAAGGGCGCGGTCTTCGGGTCGTTGCCCAAGCGCACCTGCAAGGTGGCCACCCGCTCGCCTTGCTGGATGGGGGCCACCAGCGGCTGGGCGCGCTGAACGGCGGTGCTGAGCTTGCCGGCCTGCCCCGATGGCACCGCCACCACGATGGGTGTGGTGCGCCCCAGCTTGACCTGATTGGCCTTGCCCTTCCACACCTCCGGCGTGGCCACGGCCTGATTCGCCTCGAACAGCTTGATGGCGTCCCAGGCGGTGAAGCCCCAGTTGAGCAGTTTCTGGCTTTCTGCGGCCCGTGCGTCCATGCTGGCTGCCCCAAGCACCACGCTGATCAGGCGCCGCTGGCCGAGATTGGGAAAGTCGCGCTTGGCGGTGGAGATGAGGCAGTAGCCTGCGGCGTCGGTGTAGCCGGTTTTCAGGCCATCGACCGTGGGGTCGCGGTACAGCAGCAGGTTGCGGTTGCTTTGCTTGATCTTGTTCCAAGTGAACTCGCGGGTGGAGTAATAGGGCAGGAACTGCGGGAAGTCGCTGATCAGGCGTTGTGCGATGACACCCAGTTCGCGTGCGGTGCTCAGATGCCCGGCAGCGGTCAGGCCTTCCGGGTTCTTGAACGAGGTGTTCTTCAGGCCAAATGCCGCCGCCTGCTGGTTCATGAGCTCGACGAAGCGCTCCACCGACCCCGCCACCCCTTCGGCCAGAGCCACCGTGGCGTCGTTGCCAGACTGGATGATCATGCCCTTGATGAGGTCTTCGACCCGGACTTTCGAGTTGAGGTCGATGTACATGCGCGAAGCCCCGCTCATGCCAGTGCGCCACGCGCGTTCGCTGACCACCAGCTCCTGGTTCAGGTCGAGCTTCTTGTCGCGCAGGGCGCTGAACACCAGGTACGCGGTCATCAGCTTGGTCAGCGAGGCCGGCTCGGTGGGCGTGTCGGCCTCCCTGGAGGCCAGCACCTGGCCACTGGTCATGTCCAGCAGCAGGTAGGACTTGGCCGCGATCTCCGGCGGCTGGGGCAGGGCGGTGCCAGGGGCTTGTGCCCGCAAAGGGCCGTGTGCCAGCAGGGCGGCAACCGCCAGCAGGCCAAGGCACTGGCGTTTCAGTCGGATGGTCAGCGACACGTGGCTTGCAAACATCATCAGGTCATTCAATGGGTCGGTTCTGTACAGCGCAGCCAGGTGAGCAGCAGCGTCTTCAGGACGGGCAGCTGCCCGTGGAAAAAGTGGCCTGCGCCCGGCACCACGGTCACCGGGGTGACCTGGCCCGGGGTGTGGCTCCCGGCCCAGCGCAGCACGTCGGCCATGGGCACCACGTCGTCGACTTCGCCCTGCACCACCAAGGTGCCCGGCGGCACCGGAGCGACCGGGAAGTTGACGACCGCAGGGCCCACCAGGCACAGGTGCTGTGCCGGGTGTGGTGATGTGGACAGGCGTGCGAACACCTGGGAGGCCACGTAGGCCCCAAACGAGAAGCCGGCCAGCGTGAGCGACGCGTCAGCCAGGCCCAAAGCCTGGCGGTAGTGCGCCACCACCGCGAGCGCGTCGTCCACTTCACCCCGTCCCTCGTCCCAGGCGCCCTCGCTGCCGCCCGTGCCGCGGGTGTTGAACCGCACGGTGGCCAGCCCCTGCTGCACGCAGGCGCGCGCCACGGTCTGCACCACCTTGTTGTCCAGGGTGCCGCCAAACAGGGGGTGCGGGTGCGCCACCACCGCGAGGCCCGAGGGTGTTTGGGTTGGCAGGTCTACCGCCGCCTCAAGCGCCCCGGCAGGGCCAGCCACCCGCTCGCGCCGGGTGCTGGCGTTCATGCGCTCTGGTCGTGCACGCGAAGACGCTCGACCACCACCCCGTTCTTCAAGTGTGAGTCGACGATCTCGTCAATGTCGGCCATGTCGACATAGTGGTACCACACCGCCTCGGGGTACACCACCGCCACCGGGCCCAGCTCACAGCGGTCCAGGCAACCGGCCTTGTTGACTCGTACCTTTCCCGCACCAGCCAGCCCGGCCTTCTTTACCGCTGCCTTGCAGTGGTCAAACGAGGCTTGCGCATTGTGGTCGGCGCAACAGGCCTCGCCGTTGCTGCGCTGGTTCAGGCAGAAGAAGATGTGGTGCTGGAAGTGGCTTTCAGGCATGGCGAAATTCTATGAACGGGCCGCTGCAGACCGGAGCATCACAGCGACGGCCGCAAACGGCCAGAGCCAGCCAATCCATCGGGTGAGGCCATGAAACTGGATGAAGCGACCCTGCTCCCAGATCTTGAGCGCGTCGGCGTAGTAAGGGTCTTCCGGGGCCTGGTTCACCACGATCAGCGCTGCGGCAAAGGCCATGAGGCCCAGCGTGGCCGCCAGGCGCCCCGGCAGCCAGGCCAGCAGCAGCGCCAGGCCGCCAGCCCACCAAAGGCCGCGCTCGGTGGCGGGCGTCAGCCAGGCCAGTGCATGGGTGGGCCCCCAGGTGATGGCGCTGGACAGGGCCGATACCCCACTGCCGACCGACAGCACCATCAGTGCCACCAGCAGCCGGTGCCAACCCCGCCGCGTGACGGCGAAGGCCAGCATGCACACCGCGAAGACGCTGGTGGTCACGCCGATGAACTCCAGGCGGCCTCCCAGGGGCTCGAACACCGGGTCGCTCGGGGCCACGAAGCCCGCGAAGGCGGTGTTGTCCAGCAGCTCTGCCAGCGTGTCTTGCAGCCGGTCCAGCACGTGGCCTAGCCCAAAGGGCACTGGGGTCGGAAACAGCAGCGACAGGGGCCAGATGGCCAGCAGGACCAGGCCGGGCCCCGCATGAGGCAGCAGCCAGGCGGTTCGGGCACGCTCCAACGCGTCCAGCAAACCCAGCCGGTGCATGCCCCATCCCGTCACCGCGCCGGCAGCGGTGCCCAGGCTGTTGAGCACGAAGTCGATGTTGGACGGGCGGCGGGTGGGCAGGAAGCCCTGCAGGCCCTCGAGCATGAACGACAAGGCGGCTCCCAGCACCACTGCACTCACCAGGGGTAGCCACGTCCTGCGGGGAAAGGCTCCCAGCAGGCCAAGCGCCAGCAGAATCCCCAAGGGGAGATAGCCCAGCGCGTTGCTGACCACGTCAAACCAGGTCCAGTACCGGGGCAGCGGCGCGGCCACAAAGACCCAGGGCTGCAGCCCCTGGTTGCGCCAGCCCTCAAAGGGGTACAGGCTGGCGTAGGCGATCAGCAGCGCATACAGCAGGCACAGGCTGGCCAGGGCCCCGGTGGCGTGGCTGCGGTCGCGCAGGGGGCCTGCCATCGTCTTGCCGTTGCCGCGGCCTGCTCAGAACGGCTTGACCACCACCAGGATCACACTGGCGGTCAGCAGCAGCACTGGGGCCTCGTTGAACCAGCGGAACCACACATGCTGGTGCGGGTTCTCCCCCCGTTCAAAACGCTTGAGCAGGCGCCCGCACACATGGTGGTAGCCGATCAGCACCACCACGAGGCCCAGCTTGGCATGGAGCCAGCCGCCTGAAAAGCCGTAGCCCAGCCACAACCACAGGCCGAGCGCGAGTGCCAGCACCATCAGCGGCCCCATGAACCGGTACAGCTTGCGGGCCATCAGCAGCAGGCGGGCCCGCTCGGGGCTGGCCAGCCCGCTGGCGTCGGCCGGGGGCACCATGGCCAGGTTCACGAAGATGCGCGGCAGATAGAACAGGCCGGCAAACCAGCTGGTCACGAAGATGATGTGGAAGGCTTTGATCCAGAGCATGCGGGCAGTTTAAGCAGGCGCTGCGCACCTGCCCAGAGGCGGCAGGACGAGGCCTATCATTGAAACACTGCCGCTGAAAGAGCCGGTTCAGAGCTCAGGGCGGCCACACAGAGACCGAGGAGTCCCATGACCGTTCCCCACCTGCCAAGCTACCCTGCGGCCCGGCCGCGCCGCATGCGCCGTGACGACTGGTCGCGCCGTCTCATGCAGGAGCACACGCTGACGGTGAGCGACCTGATCTACCCCGTGTTCGTGCTGGACGGTGCCGGTCGCCGCGAAGCTGTCAAGTCGATGCCCGGGGTGGAGCGCCTGAGCCTGGATCTGCTGCTGCCAGTCGCCGAAGAGTGCGTGAAGCTGGGCATTCCGGTCATGGCGCTGTTCCCTGTGCTGGACCAGAGCCTCAAGACGCCCGATGGCCGCGAGGCCACCAACCCGAAAGGCCTGGTGCCGCGCGTGGTGGCCGCGCTGAAGAAGGAGTTCCCCACCCTTGGGGTGATGACGGATGTGGCGCTCGACCCCTTCACCACCCATGGGCAAGACGGGCTAGTCGACGAGACGGGCTACATCCTGAACGATGAGACGGTGGCGGTGCTGGTGCAACAGGCCCTGGTGCAGGCTGATGCGGGCGTGGACATCGTGGCCCCTAGCGACATGATGGACGGGCGCATCGGGGCCATCCGTCAGGCGCTTGAAGCCAGGCGGCACATCCATACCCGCATCATGGCCTACAGCGCCAAGTACGCCTCGGCCTACTACGGCCCGTTTCGCGACGCGGTGGGCTCTGCGGGCAACCTGGGTAAGAGCAACAAGCGCGTCTACCAGATGGACCCGGCCAACAGCGACGAAGCCCTGCGTGAAGTGGCGCTGGACATTGCCGAGGGGGCCGACATGGTGATGGTCAAGCCCGGCATGCCCTACCTGGACATCGTGCGCCGG
>CAZRRW010000019.1:8946-13022 GCA_964602505.1 uncultured Burkholderiaceae bacterium | reverse complement strand
GTTGGCTGGACGGCGATGCGGCGATGATGGAGGCCCTGCTCGCCTTCAAGCGGGCGGGTGCCGACGGCATCCTCACCTACTTTGCTCTGGACGTGGCGCGTCGGTTGCGTTCCTGAGGCTCACCTCTTCGAAGCGCCGAGCCGATGCGGATCGTCGAGATCAGCGCCAACCCCAGGCCCTTGAGTGACTGGCCCGAGGCCCTGCCGACGCGGGGCGAGGGCTTTCTGTGGGTGTCCATGGCGCGGCGCGAGTTTGAAGTGCAGCTGCCCCACACCCAGGCTGCCTTGCAGCGCCTGGTGGGCACCAGCCTGCTGGAGCTGCATGCCTCCGACGTCCTCAACGCTCAGCTCCCATCGAGCTACGACTACACCGCTATGTACGACGTGGTCGTGTTTCGCCGCCTGGCCGCTGGCGACAGTGAACGCGAGCTGTCTGGCGCGCTGGTCAGCAACGAAGCCCCGCGCGAGGTGCCCGCAGCGGGCCGCTGGAGCCGGCGTTCCCGCAAGGCCGGGGCGGGTAGCTTGCCCATGGTGCTCCGGCGCATCGACACCAGCCCGGTCGGTTTCCTTGTGTTCGACCGTCTGCTTATCACGGTGCACCCGGTGGGCTGTGGGGTGCATGACCACTTTGTGTCTCGTGCCCTTGGCTTGGGGCTGGCGCCTGAGGATGCACTGGTGCGTGGCGCCTGGGTTCGGGCACCCGCCAACCCGCCCGAGCTGATGCTGCGCATCGTCAACCACATGGTCGACGGCTACCTCGATCTACGTCGGCAGCTGGCCTCGCACTTGGAGCGCTGGCAGGCGGATCTGCTCAATCCCCGTTCGCGCTTTCGTCACTTCTCATCCTTGCTGGAGGCTCGCAACACCATCCACCAACTGGAGGAGGTGTGTGAAGACCAGCGGGCGGCCATGTCGGAGTTTCTTGACACGCTGGGGGAGCCTGCCTACATGAGCGACCATACCGAGCGGGAGCTGCTGCAGGTGCGCACCCGCGACGTGATCGAGCACATCGAGCGGGTGCTCAACCATGTCCGGCGGATGGAGAACTCGCTTGAAAGCGCGGTACAGATCCACTTCTCGGCCCAGGCCAACCGCACCAACGACATCATGCGCACCCTGACCGCGTTGACCGCCATCTTCCTGCCGCTGAACCTCATCACTGGGGTGTTTGGCATGAACTTCGAGGTGCTGCCGCTGCTGAGCGACCCCCTCGGGTTCTGGATCGCTACAGCGATGATGGGCGCGGTGGCGGCAGGCATGTTGCTCTGGTTCTGGAGCCGCCGCTACATCGACTGACCCCTGCCAGACCCATGTGCCCGTCTGAAGCGTGGGTGCAACACCGTCTGAAAAATCAGTGTTTCTCCTGTGAATGGGTGTTCACTTTCCCTCTGTAGGGCGCTACAGTTCAGGGGTGCGGCAGATCTCCTCTGGCGCACGATGACGTCAATCAACCAAACGGAGAATCAGTATGGCAACTGCAAAGAAAGCTGCGAAGAAGGCGTCGGCGAAGAAAGCGCCGGCTAAGAAGGCCCCCGCCAAGAAGGCGGCTGTGAAGAAGGCGCCCGCCAAGAAGGCCGCCCCGGCCAAGAAGGCCCCGGCGAAGAAGGCCCCGGCCAAGAAGCCCGCAGCGAAGAAGGCCCCGGCCAAGAAGCGCACTCCCAACGCCGCCTTCATGAAGGCGATGACCCCCAGCGCCGCGCTGGCCGCCGTCATCGGTGACAAGCCGCTGCCGCGCACCGAGGTCACAAAGAAGGTGTGGGAGTACATCAAGAAGAACAAGCTGCAGGACGCAGTCAACAAGCGCATGATCAACGCCGACGCCAAGCTGAAGGAAATCTTCAAGAAGGCGCAGGTCTCGATGTTCGAGATGACCAAGCTGATCAGCAACCAGCTCAAGTAAGCCGGTTCAACCCCTGCAAAAGCCGCGCGGCGCAAGCCCCGCGGCTTTTTTCATGCCTTCAGGCCGAACAGATCAAAGCCGTTGCGCCAGGCCACCTGGGCTGCCACCTCGCGCGGCAGAAGCGCCAGCCAGACGCGGTAGCTGTGCATCAGGTCGTCGTAGTACGCCCAGCGTGCATTCACCCAGGTGTCGCTGCCCAGGACGAAGCGTCGGCCAAACCGTGTGAAGAGGGCGCGCCACTCGGGCGTCAGCTGTTCCTGGCCCCGTTCGTTGGTCGCCGTGATGCCGCTGCGGTAGCTCAGCTCGCCGATCACAGTGGGGTGCTTGTCAAGGAGCTCGCGGACCCGCGATGCCTCGCGGCTGAACCCGGTGTGCGCCCAGATCAGCTTCAGGCCGGGGGCATGGCCCATCAGGGTGTCCACGGCCACGTCGTCCACATGGGCCAGCACCGGTAGATTGCGCTCGCGGGCCCACTGCATCAGCTTGATGGCCACCGGCCCGTTGGCGTTGGCGCTGTCGTACAGATGGAACTCGCCGATCCCGCGGAACGGCCCGCTGCCTGTGGCACTGGCCGAGCCATTGGCATACAGGCGTTCGACCATGTCGTAGATGGTGGGGTCGGCAAACCAAGTGCTGTAGTCAGCGCGGTTGCGGTAGAGGCGGATGAAGGGCACCACCTGGGTGCGTGGCGGCCGCGCATCGGCGAGCACGACCGTCCCGTCGTTGGGGCGGCTGTTGGCGATGACGGCGCGCACCTGGTTGCGCTCGAAGCGCCGCAGCACATCGACCAGGGGGTAGGGGCTCAATGCGTCGTCGTTGTAGTGCAGGTGGGCATCAAAAATGGGCAGGCTGGCCACTTCACTGGCCACGTGGGTGCGCAGGCCGCCCTGCGCGGCCAGCGCCGACACCCAAGGCAGGCCCAGGGCTGCGCCGCCACGCTGCAGCCACTGACGGCGGGTGGCCCAGGTCATGCTAAGGCCAGGTGCTGCGACAGGAAGGCGAGCGTGCGCCCGCGTGCCAACTGAGCCGATGGCGGGTCGAACGAGCCCCGTTCATCGCAGTTGAAGCCGTGCCCTGCGTCGTACAGGTGGGTGGTGACCTTCGGGTGCGCACTCATGAAAGCCTGTACCGTTTCCAGCGGAATCAATGGGTCGGTCTTGCCAAAGTGGGCCATCACCGGGCAGGCCAGTGGGCCCGGGTGCGCGGCAGCGTCGGCGGGAATGCCGCCACCGTAGTAGGGCACAGCCGCTTCCACGGGCACGCCAGAGTTGGGCTGCGCCGCCTTCCACGCCAGAAATCCGCCCCAGCAAAACCCGACGATGCCGACCTTGGCCGCGCCCTGTGCCCGCGCCCAGGCCACTGCGGCGGCAAGGTCGAGCAGCGCCAGGTCGGTGCTGCTGGCTGCCCGCAGTTCGCGGGCCCGTGGCATGTCGGTCTCGGTGTAGCCCAATGACACCCCGCGCTCGACGCGGTCAAACAGGGCCGGCGCGATGGCCAGGTAGCCTGCGGCGGCGTAGCCGTCGGCCACAGTACGGATGTGCGGGTTGAGGCCAAAGATCTCCTGCACCACCACGACGGCCTGGCGGACGGGCTGGCCTGGGGCGGCTGCATAGGCCGCCAGGGTGTGGCCGTCTGCGGCCGTGAGTTGGAGCGCGGGCATGGCTTCAGGCCCCCTTGGCCAGGCGGCGCTCGACAAAGTCAAGCCGGTCCTGGCCCCAGAACAGTTCACCCTCAATGACATAGCTGGGCGCACCGAAGACCCCCGCGTCGATGGCCTCCTGCGTGTAGCGCTCGTACGTCTCCTGCACCGCCTGGGTGCGGCTTTGCGTCAGGCGTTCCGCAGCCAGGCCCTGCTCGTTCAGCAGGGCCGTGAGCACCTTCTCATCCGCAATGTTGCGTTCCTCAGCCCACACCGCAGTCAGCACTGCACCCGCGATGCGCATGCCGGCCTCGGTGCTGTCGTGCAGGTCCACCGCGATGATCAGCCGCGCCGCGTCATCGCCGGCTACCGGAAAGTGCCGGGGCTGGATGTTCATCCGCAGGCCCAGGTGCTCGCTGAAGCGGCGCAGCTCCAGCAGGCGGTAGGCCTGACGCTGCGGCGCACGCTGGCCCAGGGGCAGGCCGCCGGAGACGGGAAAGATCTTGCCGCCCAGGTCGACCGGGCGCAGCCGGATGCG